>CAZRUT010000068.1:831-6172 GCA_964603215.1 uncultured Nitratifractor sp. | reverse complement strand
CCGGCCAGTCGATCAAGCAGCGGGGCAATCGCATGAATGGGATTGTCCGATTTTTCCGGATACGCCGCATGCCCCTGCCGGCCGTGAATCGTCAGATAGCCGTTGATCGATCCACGCCGGCCAATCTTGATCGCATCGCCAAAGCGCGCTTCGCAGGTGGGCTCGGCCACCACACAGCACTCCGGCAAAAGGTCGATGGTTTTGAGATGGGCCAGCATGATCCGGGTGCCGTACGTCGCATCCCCTTCTTCATCCGATGTCAGCAGGAGCGAAAGGCGGCCGGGGAAGTTTTTGGCTCCGCGCAATGCCGCCAGCGCAGCTGCGACGCCGCTTTTCATATCCTGGGCTCCGCGTGCATAGAGCATGCCGTCGTGGATCATGGGAACAAAGGGGTTGCTTTCCCACCCGTCTCCAGCCGGCACCACATCGACATGTCCGGCAAAGCACAGGTGCTGCCCGGCACCGAATCGACGGGTCAAAAAGAGGTTTTTCACGCCCCCCTCATCGACACGGATCGCTTCGTATTCGGGAAGGTATGCGGTGATCCATGCCATCAGCCCGCCATCATCGGGCGTGACCGACACGGCTGAGAGCAAACGGATCAGCAGATCCACCACAGGAAAAGGTTCTGACATTGTGTGCCTTTTAATCTCTTTTTTACTATAATATCCGAACATTTTACCACAAAGAACCTCTCAAAAAAAGGGTGCCCCGTGCAAATTGACTCCACTGTATTGTCCAAACTCGAAACGTTGTCCCGTCTCCACATCGATCCCGACAAAAAAGAAGAAGTGATCGCACAGCTCTCCGAAATCGTCGCGTACGTCGAAAACCTCAATGAACGGGACACAGACCATCTCGACGCAGCCTTTTCAACCCTTACCGGCGGCACGCCGCTGCGTGCAGACCGCCCCCACAGTGATCCGACCATCCCCGAGACGATCCTGCAGCATGCCCCCCGACACGCCGACGACTTTTTCATCGTCCCGGCCATCATCGACTGAATCCCCAAGGAGCCATCTCATGTCCGTTAACAACATCAAAAAACTTCTCCAGAGCATTGTCGCGCACGGTGCATCGGATCTCCACCTTGTCAGCCGCAGCGAACCACAGCTGCGCCTTGACGGGAAGCTCAAACCGATCAACCTGCCCAAACTGACCGGCATGGATATTGAAGAAATGTGCTATTCGCTCCTCACGGAAAAACAGAAACTGGCGTTTGAAGAGCATGACGAGCTCGACTTTGCGCTGGAGCTGGAAGGAATCGGCCGGTTTCGTGCCAACTTTTACCGGACACTCGGCGATATGGCGGCCGCATTTCGTGTGATCCCCATTGAGATCCCTTCGCTGGACGATCTCGATGCCCCTCCGGTTTACAAACAGCTCATCAAGCGCGAAAAGGGGCTGATTTTGGTTACCGGCCCGACCGGTTCGGGTAAATCCACCACACTCGCGGCCATGATCAACGAAATCAACCTCCACGAATCCAAACACATCCTCACGGTGGAAGATCCGGTCGAATTCGTCCATCAGAACAAAAAATGTATTATGTCCCACCGGGGGGTGGGCGAAGATACCGCCACGTTCGCTACCGCCCTCAAATACGCCATGCGCCAGGACCCCGACATCATCCTCGTCGGGGAAATGCGGGACAAAGAGACCATAGCCGCTGCACTGACCGCCGCCGAGACAGGGCACCTGGTGTTTGGTACCCTGCACACCAACTCGGCACCGGGCACCATCAACCGTATCATTGACGTCTTTTCCGGTGATGAGCAGCCCCAGATTCGTGCCATGATTTCTACATCACTCGTCGCCGTCATTGCCCAGGCCCTCCTCCCCAAAATCGGCGGCGGCCGTCTGGCCACATCCGAGATTCTGGTGACCAACCACGCCATCGCCAACCTGATCCGCGAAGACAAAGTGCACCAAATCTACTCTTCCATGCAGCTCGGACAGGGTGACAGCGGCATGCAGACCCAAACCCAGGCACTGGTCAAACTGGTGCGTGGCGGTATTGTCAGCCGCGACACGGCCATGCAGTATTCCAACAAGCCCGACGAACTGCGCGGGCTCGTTTAAGGAGATGACAGTGATTGATTGGGTGATTCTTGTCCTGATTCTGATCCTCTCGTTCAAGGGATTTTTCAATGGTGTCATTCGGGAACTGGTCGGTTTTGTCGGACTGATCGGCGGTATTTTCGTTGCTTCCCGAGCAGCCGAACCGGTGGCCCAGATGCTCCATCGCTCTGTGCAGATGGGCAACATGGGACTGATGAAACTGCTGGCATTTTTGCTGGTGCTGGCACTCATTTGGGGCGGAAGTGCATTTGTGGCTACGATCTTTACTTCCTTGCGCAACCCGCCCCACGGCATCCTCTCCAAAGCCCTGGGAATGGGGGTGGCCGGGCTCAAATATTTCCTGATCTTCGCGCTGATCAGCGCCAGCCTGCTGGGTACAGCTATGGTGCGGGAGAATTTTGCCAAGACCCTCCGCGGAAGCCGCTTGCTTCCGACCCTCAGCCATGTCGGATCTTCTTTGATCAACATGACCCCGTTCGCATACACACCCACCATCAAATCCGCCCCAAAGCACCCCAAAAAGGGCTCCCATGGTTGAGTATCCGTTTCTCCTGAATGAATTCACCCTCCTGCTCAAGCGGGGGGGATTGAAATTTACGCGGCAGCGCGAAGCGATTCTCCGGACGCTGTACGACCACACGGGGCATTTCTCCCCCGAAGAGATTCACCGGCTCGTCAGCCGACACAACCCCGATCTCAATGTCGGCATTGCAACAGTTTACCGCACATTGACCCTGCTCGAAGAAGCCGGCCTGGCTGAATCGATCTCGTTTGGCAAAGACGGGAAAAAATATGAAATCGGACTCAAAAAACACCACGATCACCTCATATGCACCCACTGCGGCACGATTATCGAATTTGCCGACGCGGTCATTGAAGAGCGCCAAAAAGCCATCGCGGATGCCCACGGTTTTCAGATGACCGACCATACGATGAAAATTGTCGGCTTGTGCACTGCATGCCAACAGACATAACCCATACTTTTTCAAGGAATTCCATTTGATTTTTGACAATCCCTATATCCAGGAACGGATCAAGAAAACCCAAAAACTGAGAGCAGAAGGGCACAACCCCTACCCGGCCAATATTACCCATGGCATCACATCCAACACCTTCTTCAAACAGTATGCCTACATCACCCGGCAAACCGAGGATGACACAAAGGATGATTCCGTCTCGGTCACCCTGACGGGGCGCATCAAATTCATCCGCATCATGGGCAAAGCGGCCTTCGCCAAGCTTGAGGATGCAGACGGCCTGGTCCAAATCTACTACAACCGTGATGCCTTGCCGGAAGGGTACTACAATACCGTCGTCAAAAAGCTTTTTGAGGTGGGCGACATTATTGAAGCCACCGGATACCCGTTTGTCACCCAGACCGGCGAATTGACCCTGCACTGTACGGCCATGCGCATGGTCACCAAAGCCATCATTCCGCTGCCGGAAAAATTTCACGGATTGACGGATCAGGAGACCCGCTACCGTCAGCGCTACCTCGATATGATCATGAATCCCGAAGTCAAAGAAACATTTATCCTGCGCTCCAAAGTCGTCTCGTTGATTCGACGCTTTTTTGAGGATCATGGCTTTCTGGAAGTGGAAACCCCCATGATGCACCCCATTCCCGGTGGCGCCAATGCCAAACCGTTTGTCACCCACCACAATGCGCTGGGGATCGATCGCTATCTCCGTATCGCACCGGAACTGTACCTCAAGCGGCTTACCGTCGGGGGGATGGAATCGGTATTTGAGATCAACCGAAATTTTCGGAATGAGGGAATGGATGCGACCCACAATCCCGAATTTACCTCGATTGAATTCTACTGGGCATACCACAACTACCACGACCTGATGCGCCTCACGGAAGATCTGTTCGATGATCTGTTTACACAATTGGGACTGGCAAAAAAACGCACCTACGGCACCATGGAGATCGACGTCAGCACGCCGTTTGCCAAAATCCCGTTCATCGAGGCACTGACACGCATCGGCAATGTCCCCGAAGCAGTGGCAAACGACCGCGAAAAGGGGCTGGCCTATCTGCAGGAGCACGCCATTGAGGTCGATCACAATCTCACACTGGGGTATGTGCAGGCAGAACTGTTTGATGCGTTCGTAGAAGCCAAACTGATCGATCCAACCTTTATCACCGACTACCCCATCGATATTTCGCCCCTCTCACGCCGCAGTGACACACGCCCCGAGATCGCGGAGCGCTTTGAACTCTTTATGGCCGGCAAAGAGATCGCCAACGGCTTCAATGAGCTCAACGATCCGCTGGACCAGTACGCGCGTTTCAAAGCACAGGCCGATGCCAAAGAGGCGACCGGCGACGAAGAGGCAATGCATATGGATCTTGATTTCGTCCGCGCCCTCGGGCACGGCATGGCGCCTACGGCCGGCGAAGGGATCGGTATCGACCGGCTGGTGATGCTGCTGGCCAATCACCATTCGATCCGCGATGTGATTCTCTTTCCTGCCATGAAACCCGAAGCCAAACTCGAAGCGGCCCGCGGTGGCATCGCGTGCAAAAAGTGCGGCCACACCATCGAATCCGAGCTGAAACCGGCCAAAAAAGGCAACGGCTTTTTCTGCATCGATGCGGCTGCGTGCGCACGGCGCCGGGCGACATAGCGTACCCCCTACGCTCCGGCTTCGGCACGGTAAAAGCGAAACGCACCCCGCCCCGATTCTTTGACCCGGTACATCGCCTGATCGGCATGGCGCAGCAGCGTCTCTGCATCCGCACCGTCCTGCGGATAGATTGCGATCCCGATGCTGGCCGTCAGGTGCAGCGTCCCGCCGGAAAACACATACGGATGGTCAAACTGCTGCATCAGCTGAACCACCAGCCGCTCCACGGATGCTGCGTCCGGAATATTGCGGATCATCAGCAAAAATTCATCACCGCCGATGCGGGCTACAGTATCTTCTTGGCGCACTCCTTTGATGATCCGGCTTGCCGTGTAGCGCAAAATATCGTCACCGACACCATGCCCGTATGTGTCATTGATGTTTTTAAAATGATCCAGATCGAGAAACAGCAGTGCCATTTTCTCTCCGGCAATTTCGGCATCACAAATCGCCTGCTGAAACAGCTCCTGAAAATAGATGCGGTTGGGGAGCTCGGTCAGTACATCATAATGGGCACCGTGCCACAAAGCATCCCGTTGCCGTTCGATGGTTTCGGATTGGCGTACGAGGCGCATTTCCAGCTCTTTGGTGCGGGTAATATCCCGGAGGGTACCGACCATGCGGA
>CAZRUT010000068.1:0-821 GCA_964603215.1 uncultured Nitratifractor sp. | reverse complement strand
GGCCATTATTGTCGTACAAGGCCAATGCCCGCTGAAGCACCCAGATGGTGTGGCCGTCCGTGTGTTGCACGCGGTATGTCGCATCGAGATATGATGTGGTCCCGTCCAGACACGCACGCAACCCCTTGATCACTTTGGGGCGGTCCTCCGGATGGACATGCTGGCGCCAAATACGCATCGTATACGGCAGATCATCGCGATCATATCCGACCATCTCCTGCCACCGCTTCGAAATATCAAATGTGCGGCGAACCAAATCCCAGTCCCACACAATATCCCGATTGCCTTCGATGGCGAACTCCAGGCGTTCTTTGAGGATTCTGAGTTCTTCTTCGATGTGCTTTTGCTTGGAAATATCCACCCCGAACCAAAGCGCATGTCCTTCCGCATCCATCCGCGCTCCCGAGACCGAGAGCCACACGGTTGCGCCATTCCGATGCCGAAACGGCATTTCAAATCCTGTCACTTTTCCGGAACGGAATGCTTGACGAATACGGCGGGAGAAACGGCGATAGTCTTCATCGGAACCATAGAGTATGCCGGCCGGCTGCCCCAGCAAATCCCCTTCGGTGTACCCCAAAAGATGCTGGGCATATGGACTGACGGCCACAATACGTCTTTGGGCATCGGTGACCAGAAGGGCAATATGATGGCTTGCAAACATGCTGTCTGCGGCAAGCGATCGATATCGATCCATCGTGTTCTTCTCCTGCAAATCTGTAGTGCTGGAGACATGATACAGAAAAAATGATAAAATGATCATAATATCGTTATAATTCATCTCGATTGGCACAGGATGCGGACGATGGGTGCACATGGCA
>CAZRUT010000067.1:0-6269 GCA_964603215.1 uncultured Nitratifractor sp. | reverse complement strand
CTCAAAATCTGGTGGGCTTTGCCCGTGTCGGTTCGACTCCGACCCGAGGTACCACACAGAAGCGGGCGTAGCTCAGTGGTAGAGCATCACCTTGCCAAGGTGAGGGTCGACGGTTCGAACCCGTTCGCCCGCTCCATTGTATCATTGAATCCCCGTCCATTTTATGCTTTTTCCCAATCGTTGCTCCTCCTTTGTTTGTACTGTGCATCTTGCCTATTTATTAAGCACTTCTCTGCTAAAATAAAATCATTCTTTCCAAAGAGGGCGCATGGAAACATACAAGACACAGAATGATGCCATACGTAAAATCATCAAGAATTTTCATCTCACCCGAACCCTCTACATCGCTTCCATTCTCATCGGGGAGCCATTCACGGGCAAACGCACATTGGTGCGCACACTCTTCCCTGATCTCCCGCGTGTTGACGGGCGGGACCAGGAAGCCGTCGAAGCGCTGCTGGAACAGAGCGATGCACTGGTGATCGAACATTACGAAAAGCTCCCCAATGCAGACCGACTCAATTTTGACGGCAAACACATCATTGCGATCGCTGATTATGCCGGCAACACACGCACCCTCGATGAGACGTTTGCATTTTTGTATCTCATGCCCCCTTTGCGGGAGCGCCCTGAAGACATTGACCTCTATACCCGCCTCTACGAAGAGGAAGCACGTCAAACCCTCCAGGTTGCTGCTCCGACTGCATGCAACAGGCGCCACCTCGATCTGCGAGAAAATCTCCGGTCGCTCCGCGCTTCGGTGTACCGCGAAGTGCTGTTCCAAAGCCACGACAGTCAAACACTCGAACGTGGACTCTATCATTATTTTCATCATACATTTGATGTGGAGGCCGACTACCATCGGCTCCTTGGCATATTTGAAAAGCCGCTGCTCGAAGCCGGACTGGAGAAATATGGTTCGCAATTGCGGCTGGCCGAAGCACTGGGCATCAACCGCAATACCCTCCGAAAGAAAATCCATGAACGCCTCTGAATCAATCAATCTGAGTTTTTTTATTGACACAGACAATGCGCCGTTTATCCTGTTTGATCACCGGGGCACGATCCGTTATCTTAATGACGCGGCCGAAGTGCTCATGGCCTATGCCGACACACACACCCTGTACGATCTTGCCCTGACCCACGCGCCAAAAACTTTTGGCAGCCGAACCACCCCCGTCGAACTTCGCTTTCGGCAACTCAGCTTTTACGCCATCAATGTGGCATATCAGAATGAAAGCCACATCGGCATGCGGCTTTACTACCGCCCCCACCCCAAGTCATCCGCGCCCAGCGACACCCGCCGCATGAAGCAAACCAACATCAATATATTGCTCGAAGCTGCGATTACCCAGTTTGCGATGCAAAACAGTGCGCCGTTTGACCTGTTGACCGATGCCGATCTCCCAGACTGCATGATTGACCAGAACGGCTTTTCCAAGTTGCTGCGCAAAAGCCTCCACCTCTTCCGTGCGTCATCGGATCTCCACATTTCACTCACCATGGCCATCGGCGAATCCATTGTGGTCCATCAAAAACGTCATCCCATTGTCCGGCTGAAAATCCGCGCAAACGGCCGTTACAGTCATGACGATTCTGTCATCAAATCACTTGCAGAAACCATGCAAATCATTGCACTCCTCGAAGAAAGGCATATCCAGCTCGACATCCCCTATATACCTGCCTAATGCAAAAGTGCATCATCCCTCTGAAACAAAATTGCCTATTTTTTAATCACATAATTGGTTTATTTTTACTCTGAACCGTGCTACCATACCGCATCTAATATCAAAGGATACTCATGAAGAAACAATTTCTTGCCATCTTGGCACTGCTCTTGCCGATCGCTGCCATGGCAGACGACAAGCTCAACACAGGCGATACGGCCTGGATGATCGTAGCCACTGCATTGGTCATGCTGATGACCCCGGCCGGTCTGGCCCTCTTTTACGGAGGGATGACCCGGAGAAAAAATGTCCTCAATACCATTGGGATGAGCCTCATCGCATTTGCCGTCGGTACGCTGGTGTGGGTGATTGCCGGCTACTCCATTGCGTTTGGTGACGGAGACCTCATTGGAACCGGTAAACTGCTTTTGAGCGGCATCACGGACAAAAGCCTCAGCGGCACCATTCCGGAACTTTTGTTTGTCGCCTTCCAGGGGACGTTTGCAGCCATTGCCGTCGCGATCGCGAGCGGCTCCATGATCGAGCGGGTTAAATTCTCTACCTATACCCTTTTTGCCGCACTCTGGATCCTCGTGGTCTATGCCCCCATTACCCACTGGGCATGGGGAGGCGGCGCCCTGCTGAACTTTGGTGAAATGGACTTTGCCGGCGGTACGGTTGTGCACATCAATGCCGGTGTGGCAGGATTTGTGGTCGCCATGATCCTTGGCAAGCGCAAAGGCTACGGCAAAACCGCCATCAAGCCTTTCTCGCCGATCCTTACCGTTCTGGGTGCTTCACTGCTCTGGTTTGGCTGGTTCGGATTCAACGCCGGTAGTGAAGTCGCGGCCGACGGTGTGGCAGGCAATGCCTTCCTGGTTACCAATGTTGCGGCGGCTCTGGGGGTCATCGGCTGGTTGATTGCCGAATACCTCACCTACAAAAAAGCGACCCTCGTCGGGGGCGCCTCGGGTGCGGTTGCCGGATTGGTTGCGATCACCCCTGCATCTGGAAGCGCAGATGTTCTGGGTGCACTCGTGATCGGCCTGGTTGGAGGCGCTCTGGGCTTTTTCGGTGTGGCAAAGATCAAAAAAATGTTTCCGGTTGACGACAGCCTCGACGCATTCTGGGTGCATGGTCTGGTCGGCATCTGGGGATCGATCGCGACGGCACTCTTCATCGCCCCCTATCTGATGCCGGACCACTTCAACCTGACGACGCAACTGATCGCCCAGCTCAAAGCCATCGGACTGACCCTGCTCTACAGCGGCGTTATGACGGCCGTAGTCTATGGTGTTGCGGCCCTGTTGACAGGCGGCGGACGGGTCGGAGAAGAGACCGAGTTGCGCGGACTCGACGAACAGACACACGGTGAAGAAGCACTGAACCTATAAATACGACAAACACCAGCGGGCTTGCCCGCATGGCCGGATCTGCTTCGGCAGCAGGCTTATGCGTGGCAGCCACCATCGAAAATACAAGGAGAAAACATGAAAAAAATCGAAGCAGTCATCAAACCGTTTAAACTCGAAGATGTCAAAGAGGCACTCGTTGCCGCCGGCATCGAAGGGATGACCGTGAGCGAAGTCAAAGGTTACGGCCGCCAGCAGGGCCACAGCGAACTCTACCGTGGGGCAGAATATGTTGTGGATTTTATTCCCAAGGTCAAGCTGGAAATCTACGTCAGTTCCCAGGAATACGCTGACCGGACCGTCAAAATCATTCAGGAGACGGCCAAAACCGGCAAGATCGGTGACGGAAAGATTTTTGTCAGTAGTGTCGAGCGGGTTGTGCGCATCCGAACCGACGAAGAGAATGAAGAGGCACTCTGATTCCGCTGCGCCCCATGCTGCCAAGACTCATGCGCATCCTTCGGGAAACCGGTATCTTTCTGTTTGCTTTGTGGGCAGGCAGCACGGCCCTGAGCTGGTGGCGTGCACCCAAACTCAATACCGATACCCTTCCCGTCATTCAGGCCACCTTGATCGACGGCACGCCATTTGACAGCACGGCCTATCAGGGAAAACCGCTGATGATACATTTTTGGGGGACATGGTGTCCGGTGTGCAAACAGGAAGCGCCCAACATTGCCTATATTGCCCGCCACTACCCCGTTCTCACCATTGCCGTCAACAGCCACGCGCCCGAAAACATCCGTCAGTGGCTCGAGAAAAACAGCATCAACTACCCGGTCCTGAACGACCCGACCAATCGCTGGGCCCATCGTTTTAAGGTCCGCGTCTATCCCACTACCTTCATTTATGACCGCCACGGCAAACGGATGTTCACCGAAGTGGGATACAGCACCACCGCCGGATTGATGGCGCGGATGAAACTGGCTGAATAAGCAAATGAACCCCTCCAAAAACAGCTCACGCATTACCCCGGATATATGCGACGCACTTCCTTCACCTGTCTGGCTCCTCGAGGAGCATTTGCTGGAGAACAACCTGAAAATATTGAAAGATATCAAAGAGCAGACCGGGGTGAAAATCCTCTTGGCACTCAAGGGGTTTGCCTGGTGGCGCCAATCCGATATTATTGCATATTATCTTGACGGCATCAGCGCCAGCGGCCGGAACGAAGCACGCCTGGGTCGTGAAGAATTTGGGGGAGAGGTTCATACGTATTCACCCGCATACATACCAGAGGAGATCCGCCAAATTGCCGAGCTTTCCAATCATATTGTATTCAACTCTCCAGCACAGCTGCAGCGATTTTCGGCCCAGGCGCGTGCTGCAAATCCCACGCTGTCGGTCGGCCTGCGTGTCAATCCCGAATCTGCTGCCGCTCCGACGGAACATTACAACCCCTGTGCGCCCTATTCCCGCCTGGGGACTTTATCAAAAAATATGAATTTGAGTATCTTGGACCATATCGACGGACTCCATTTTCATGCACTGTGCGAACAGGATGCCGATGCATTGGCCGAAGTGCTCTCGGTGTTTGAGGCCAAATTCGGTGCGTATCTTCCGCATCTGAAATGGGTCAATTTTGGCGGGGGACATCACATAACCCGTGACAATTACAATCGGGAAAAGCTGGTCAATCTGCTTCGGAATTTCCGGCACCGTTATCCCCATCTTGGTGTGTACCTTGAGCCGGGCGAAGCAGTGGGGTGGGAGACCGGGGTGCTGGTTGCCACGGTTTTGGATCTTGTCCGCAATGGCATCGACATTGCCATGCTCGACGTCTCGGCCGAAGCCCACATGCCCGATACTGTGATTATGCCCTATCGCGCCGAGGTACGCGGGGCTGCCCAGCCCGGTGTCAAACCCTACACATACCGCCTCGCCGGCAATACATGCCTTGCCGGCGACATTATGGGGGATTACAGTTTTGACCGGCCGCTTGCCATCGGAGAAAAAATTGTTTTTGAAGATCAAATGCACTATACCATGGTCAAAGCCACCATGTTCAACGGAATCCCTCTGCCACACATCGCCATCCTGCGCAAAAACGGCACCGTCGATGTTGTCCGAACATTTCAGTATGCCGATTTTAAACATAGATTGGGTTAAGTAGAATTATTGAATACTTATCGATAATATCGTTATATAAACTGTAAAAGTTCATGAACAATATATAAAATATGTGGTACGCCCGAGAGGATTCGAACCCCTGACCTTCGGAACCGGAATCCGACGTTCTATCCAGCTGAACTACGGGCGCATGGTCTCAAAACGATGACAGTATATCCTTTTTTAACTGATGGATAT
Source organism: uncultured Nitratifractor sp. (assembly GCA_964603215.1). Lineage (GTDB taxonomy): Bacteria > Campylobacterota > Campylobacteria > Campylobacterales > Sulfurovaceae > S017-3. The sequence goes on along the minus strand of CAZRUT010000067.1, from coordinate 883 downwards.
GCAACCCATAAACCGTCCGGTGCACCCCGGCTCTGCCCGGTGCGAAAAGTACCGGTCCGACGCGCACACCGTGCATTCCCTGCTTATTTCGATCCGCGAAGCGATCACCCCTGCGGATTCAAGCTGTTGTCGGTTTGCCTCCTTCAAGTCAAGCAAGAATTTTTCATGCTTGACCGGATGCACTACATGGGGATCGTCCCAAAAATGCTCCGCTACATCCGCACCGACCTCATAACAGCACCCGCCGATCGCCGGTCCGATTCCTACGATCAAGTCAGAGGGTTTGCTTCCGTAAAGTGCGTTCATTTTTTCCACCGTTTTCCGAACGATCTGCTTGTGTGTGCCCTGCCATCCTGCGTGCACGGCGCCAATGGCTTTTTGACGGGGATCGTAGATCAAAACCGGCACACAGTCTGCCGTCAGTATGGTCAGTACAACCCCGCGTACATTGGTCACCAGCGCATCGGCCTCCAGTGTCCGGTCCAGGCAGTCCCATCCGCGACTCTGCTGCCTGCGCACCACATGGATGTGGTCACCGTGTACTTGAAGTGGCGAGACAAAATGCGCCCGGGGATCCATAATGCTTTGGATCATTTGACGGTTTGACTGCACCGCCTTGGGATCTTCGCCCGTATGGTACGCCAGCGAAAAATCGATTGCCTGATCGGAATTTTTGCGGCTGATACAATGGCGCACACCGTCCGCGTGTTTCATGTGGGTAAAATACGTATAATCCAAGCGCAACTCCTTGTTGGTTATAATATCGAAAAATATTCAAGGGATTGCATGGATCGCAAAGAGATTGTGGATTATTTTCGTAAAATTCCCCAAAATTTTAACTACGTGCTTATTGTACAGATTCTTCCCCTCCTCTATCTCTCCT
>CAZRUT010000066.1:0-6294 GCA_964603215.1 uncultured Nitratifractor sp. | reverse complement strand
CTATTATATGATGGAAGTACGCTCCCACGCAATTGATCAGGATCGGACCGAAGGGATTGAATTTGCTTTGACAATCCATACAAATTTAACCCACGATCATCTCGATTATCATGGAAGCATCGAGGCATATCGGGCTGTAAAAAGCAGATTTTTTGCCGATGACACGCCCAAGCTGCTCAACAAAGATGCCATCATGCACATCGAATACAATCCCAAAAATGCTTTCAGCTACGGGGTGGATGCGCCGGCGACATTTGGTGTGATTGCCTATACCCTTCGGGGCGGTATTACGGCTGGAGTACGCTATGGCCAGGAGGAAGCGGCGTTTCATTCGAATCTGCACGGTTTTTTCAACCTTTATAATGTAATGGCTGCGGTATCGGCTGCAAAATTGTTGACCCAAAAACCGCTTGAGGCGGTGTGTGAAGTGGTGGAAAATTTTTCCGGAGTAAGCGGCCGCATGGAAGTAGTAAACGAAGATCCACTGGTGATCGTCGATTTTGCCCACACCGATGATGGGATCCGCAATGTCCTTGAGAGCCTCAAAGACCAGGAGATTACGGTGGTTTTTGGAGCCGGCGGCGATCGGGACCGCACCAAGCGTCCCAAAATGGGGGCCATGGTCGGACGCTATGCGAATCGGATTTATGTCACCAGCGACAATCCCCGCAGCGAAGATCCCATCCGAATCATTGAGGAAATCTTAGTCGGACTGCAGGGCAAGGAGCATGTGACAGCTGTTCCGGATCGCCGTCAGGCAATTGCCATGGCCTTGGCATCATTGAAACCGGAAGAAATACTGGTGATCCTCGGAAAAGGAGACGAGACGCATCAAGAGATTGCAGGGGTCAAACACCCCTTTGACGATCGGGAAGTTGTGCGGGAATTGTTGGCGGCTCCGAAACAATAATGCGTTGCACCGTTTAGAGAGGGTGAAGTGGGAGAATATCCGAAGGGGTATTTTCCCGATGGGGGTTGCGCCCGCTGATATCTTTTTTTTGCCGTAGGCGGCCCTGAATCTCAAAAACCGGCACCGGTTTGGAAAAATAATACCCCTGTAGATAGTCGCACCCAAACTCAATCAACATTTGCGCCATTTTGGCGGTCTCAACCCCTTCCGCCACGATGTCCATCTCCAAAGCATGCCCCATTTCGATAATGGCGCGCACGACTTGCTGACTCTTCTTATCCTCCAGAATATCATCAATGAAACTTTTATCTATCTTAAGGGTATTGGCCGGAATGTTTGTCAGGTAGGAAAAGGATGTGTATCCTGTCCCAAAATCGTCCAGCGAAAGCGCCACGCCCGCTCCACGCAGACGGGCAAAAGTGGTGAACATTTTGTCAACATTGTTCATGGCCAAACTCTCGGTGATTTCAACCTTGATGGTATCCGGACGGACATGATAATCTCGTAATTGTTCCGAAAGGTAGCGAATGTAGTCATCCGTCTCCATCTCTTTCATGGAGGCATTGAGCGAGACAACAATCTCTTCAAAGCCAAACAGCTTCCATTTGGCTTGCTGGTGGATCACTTCACGGATCAAGTAGCGCCCCGCCTCGACGATGAATCCGGTCTTCTCCATTAAAGGGATAAACAAGAATGGAGGGATCAAGCCGTGCTCGGGGTGCTTCCAGCGCATCAGCGCTTCGGCTGCGGCGACTTTGCGCGTTTTGGCATCAATGATCGGCTGGTAGTATATCATCAATTCATTGCGCTCAATTGCATACTGAATATCGTGCTGAAGCGCAGATTCATCGTAGGAATGTTTGACCGCAGTCTGCTTGTGCAAATGGGCATTCCCCACGCCGTATTTACGGGCCTCGATCAGTGCCTGATGTGCGCCGCCAAACAGGTCGGTTACTGCACCGCTCTCTGGAGAAGTTGCGATGCCGACAGAGGCGGTAAGGTAGGCGGCACTTTTGTGTTCTTCGTAGAGTTTGGTGATGGCGTTCTTGATGATATCGGCGGTGCGAAAAAGATCATCAATTGAGGCAGTACGGGGGAAGATGAGGAGGAAATTGGCATACGTGAGATGATAAATATGATAATGGTGCAATACAGAGAGCTGTTTGAGTGCATGACTGACTGCCTGAATGGTTTGGTCGGCCCGTTCGTGTCCGATGAGCGATTGTGTGATGAGGAAATCATCGATGCTGACCGCCATCAGGGCAACTTTTTCCTCCTTGAGGTGGTGTTTGCTGCACAGGATCTGATAGTCCCGATATGCTCGGGTGCGGTTGGGGAGATGGGTCAGTGGGTCGCGTTCACCGGAAGCAATCTCCTTGAGTGTTTCACGCAAATCACGAATTACGATGATAAACTGCTCCGATTTTCGATCCATAGCATACGTTTTTCCAAGATACAAATCGACAGATATTTTTCCGAGCTTGCGTGTTTCGATGTGTATTTGGGGGTAGTAAGAGAGCTCTTCATGGTTGAAGCCATATTCGTCTTTGATAAAATCTTTAAACCGCTTTCGAGCGCCCTTGATATAGACATTGGGCATGTCGGATTCGAACAAAAGGGCTTTGCCGTCCGGAACCTGCAAGAGGGCCGACATTGCTTCGTTCATATATTGGATGGTATTGTCCTCTTTGAGGAGCATCACTGCATCCTGCGAAATGGATAGAAGCGAAAAGAGATGGTGGGCAGTGTTGGTTAGGTGGGCTTTAGTTTGGTGCTGTTTAATGACATAAGCAATGGCAATGACGACCAAACTCAAAACGGGGAGACCATAGAGCAGTAACTGATTCATTGCGTGTAAAACTCCATCCAACAGTTTTCCGGACCATTATACCCAATTTGTTATTGGTTTGAAAACCCAAAAGAAAACTTTTCCCCGGTACGTTCCACATCAAGGTAGCGATGCCAAGCACGATAGATGCCTGCCCCCAGCCAGCCGAAAGAAAGGGCCAGCAATCCTCCTGTGGCAGGCCACAGCACCGGAGCGGCGACGGACAACAGGCCCATCAGCGTCATGGCAACATGGATCCAGAGATGGCGCATGGCGTATTTCGGATGGATCACTTCGTGCATCATGGGTGCAGCAAAGTATCCCTTGGCGTTGAGGTGGAACCAGACCAGAAACGGCACGATTTTGTAGCCCATGGCCAACACGACCGAAAGTGCAAACACCCCGAAGGCAAGCGCCGTCCATGCCGAAACATGGATCGCGTTCGGAAAGAATGTCAACCAGACAGCCCCGCCCATGCTCACAATCAGTCCCACAGCACCCATGCGCCAAAACCAGACAGTCGCATCTGTTAGCGGCCGCTTGCGCTGGCTGAATCGGCGCAGCGTGATGATTCCATACATCATCATACCGAACAAGGCCGGTACCAAGAATATGGCCTGGAGATATGCCGAGAATGCCCCGGCCAGCAGCCCACCCACCAAAAGCCACGTGACGATCGAGGTGAGCCATCGCATGAGTGTTTTGGGATAGGAGGGCGTGACGTAAAACATAACGACCACTTGATAGGAAACAGAGAGGATTAGCATCCCGATCCAACCCAGCAGTCCATAGCCCACATGTGCCGTATGGAGCTGGAGGTAGTGTGTGTTCGCCCACCACCCATTACGCAGTCCGATCAGGATGATCCCCAGGAGCAAAAGAATCCCCGCATTAAAGAGGGCATGCGCCATGCCGCGCGAAGAGGGAGAATGGGTGGCAACGCGCTGCAGATGGGTCAGCATGTATCCCCATGCCGGCCCAATCCCCAGCACCAGAAATACAAGAGCCAGCACATAATAGATCTCCAACCCCTGTCCAAATCCAAGCAGCAAAAAGAGGGTGCCCAGCATCAATGGATAATGGGTTCGGATGGCCAGTGTTACGGGGGCCTGTATCCGAATACCGGCCAAAACCGGCAACATTTGAAACAGGGCCCCCAACATAAACGAGAGCATCACGCCGAGGGTCAAAATATGGGTCAGAATCAGTGCGGCCGGCTTGGCCGGATCCAGAGCATCTCCCCCCTGGAACATGAGCCATATCCCCCCGACGATGCCCCAGAGTGTTCCGGCAAGGAAAAAACGCAGCACCACGCCAATCGGAGGCGCCTGGTCCAGCGATAGACCATCTTGGTCAAACACGAATTGCCCCCTCAAGGTCAGCGTGCTGGTTGGGGGTGATGAGGATGTGCCATTCATCCGGATGTACTTCGCGCGAGAGCACGCGGAAATGATGTTCTTCGGCAAGTTTGAGCAGGGGGATGGGGTTTTTGCGACCCAACATATACAGGTAGCTTGCTTCATCGAGTCGGCGCAGAATGGCAACAGCTTTTTCCAGCGGCTCCGGATGGGCCATGGCGCGCGCATCGAGATGGTGCGGTATCATAAAGCCACTCCATCCATGTGGGCAATGGTTGCCTCTTTGAGCTCCGTCGGAAAGACGCGGTCTGCCATGGCATAGAGCATTTGTTCTTCTTTCATATTGTGTTGCTGCAGCAGGATCATCATGGATTCACTCAGAGAGAGATAGGCATCACGATCCTGTTGTTCGACTGCTTCGGCAATTTTTCCGATCAGACCGCGCACCTGCTCATGCTCGAAGCGCATCACATTGGTCGGGCCGTCGCTGCTGCCGGTTTTGGCTTCGAAAGTAGGGAAAAATTCTTCCTCTTCTTTTTTGAAATGCAGCAGTGTGGCATCTGCAAAGGCCAAAAAGTTTTTTTCGGCGGCTTCCCAGTTGCGCGCAGCTGCCGATGTTTCAGCCGTTGCAAACAGAGCATCGCATGCACGGTGTTCGCTGGTCAGGTAGTGGGAGAGAATCATGAGGGACTTCCTTGGAATGATAGGGTGAGAAACGGTGACCGGTTTTGGGCCGTGAGGATGGCCCGGGTTCGGCCTTGCCACAGGGCCCGAAAACGCTGTATTTCTTCAGGTGTTGCTGTATGGTGAAGCGCTGCGTGCATCAAAGATTTCATTTCCGGATCACTTGGGACAGCCGAGGGGTCGTAGCGAAGCATGACCGATGCACCGGTATCGATTCGGCTGAGGCGCACATCGCCGTCGAAAGGGACTCCGTAATGCAGGCGGTTGTTGCGGGCAAACTGGCCGGAAATCCCTTTGAATCCGTCGGATGCTCCCGCGCCGGTAATGTAGCGAATAACCGAACCGACAACGCCGACAACGCCTTCTGCTTCAGTGCCGGAGAGTTCCACGCGTATGCCGCTGCGGTGTGGCGTTGTGTCGGGGTAGAGGACTGCAAGCCCTTCTTGCGCCATGATGTAGGCTCCGGCAACAGTGGGACAGGAATGCCCGGCCAATTTGACACAATCGAGGTAATCGATGGCAATCCGACCCTGCTCAGCGGCTCCGAGAAAATCGGCCAGCGGATCGTACAGTTCGATCGGTGCAATGTCGGCATAAAACGATGGATAGTACATGTAACTCCAATGTAACAGTACAGTATAATGGATGTGATTATAAGAAAAAAAAGATTTCAAGGCGTTGATATATATCAAACATGGGTGCAGATTGACACAACATGCTTTAACAAAAAAGGCGTTAGAATTCACCGAATATCATTTGGGAGTATATCCGATGACCCTGACCATGCTTTACAGCAAGATTCACCGCGCCACGGTGACCGATGCCAATCTTAACTATGTCGGCTCCATCACCGTCGATCGGGATGTGCTGGACAAAGCACAGATGCGTATTGGTCAAAAAGTGGACATTGTCAATGTAAACAATGGAGAGCGCTTCACGACGTATTTGATTGCAGGAACGCGTGCCAAGGGGGAAATCTGCCTCAATGGAGCCGCCGCCCGCAAAGTCCATGTCGGCGACAAGATTATTATCATTGCCTACGCCCAGATGGACGAAAAAGAAGCCGCATCCTACCGACCCAGGGTTGTGATACTGGATGATGACAATACGATTGCACAGTCGTTCGAAGGACTGGAATAATGTTTGAAAACATGGACCTCTCAAAAATGACCGAAATGTTGGGTGCACTTCAGGCGAAGGCCCAGCAGGCACAAGAGCAGGCCAAGTCGGTTGTTTTGACTGCCAAAGGAGGCGGCGGGATGCTTCAGGTTTCGGTCAACGGAACGGGCGAAGTGATCGACATGACCATTGACGATGCATTGCTGCATGACAAGGCATCACTTCAGATTCTGCTCATCAGCACCGTCAATGATGCGATCAAAATGGCCGAAGACAATAAAAAATCCCAAGCCATGGGCATGTTCGGAGGGGTCAACCCCTTCGAAAGCCGGTGAGTGCTGTGCAGGAACTCCTTGCGGCGCTGCGCCATGACAGTCATGTCCGCGTCCGCCAGT
>CAZRUT010000065.1:0-6367 GCA_964603215.1 uncultured Nitratifractor sp. | reverse complement strand
CAAAGCGGGAATCATTGCGTACGCCAAAGAAGTCATTTCGGATGCAGGCGGCAACCCCTGTCCCCCCATCACCGTGGGTATCGGCATCGGTGGCACCTTTGAAAAAGCGGTGATCAGCTCCAAACACGCATTGTTTCGGGATATCGGCACCACCAACCCCGATCCGGAACTGGCCGAAATGGAGGCAACGATACTTGAAGAGATCAACAAGCTCGGAATCGGCGCGATGGGCATGGGCGGTACCCAGACGGCACTGGCAGTGCATATAGAGACCAATCCGTGCCATATCGCTTCACTGCCGGTTTCGATCAATGTGCAATGCCACTCGTCCAGACATAAACATATCACGATATAAGGAGCGCTAACATGGCAAATACATATCATATGACGACCCCACTGACACGTGAAGATACCAAAAAATTAAAAGCAGGCGACACTGTATATCTCAATGGTGTCCTCTTTACCGCTCGGGATGCAGCCCACAAACGGCTGGTGGCACTGATCGAGAAGGGCGAAGCGCTCCCGTTTGATCTGGAGGGCAGTGTCATCTATTTTGTGGGACCCACTCCGCCCAAACCGGGTGACCCGATTGGAAGTGCCGGCCCGACCACAAGCTACAGGATGGACAGCTTTTCTCCTACGATGCTCCAAAACGGATCCAAAGGAATGATTGGAAAAGGGAAACGAAACCAGGCGGTCAAAGACGCCTGTGTAGCATATGACGGCATATACTTCGGTGCCACGGGCGGTGCTGGAGCCCTGCTGGGCAAAAAGATCAAGTCTGCCGAAGTCATTGCCTATCCGGAGCTGGGTCCCGAAGCCGTACGCAAAATCGAAGTGGAGGATTTTCCGGTTACCGTCATCAACGATACCTATGGAAACGATCTGTACCAGATGGGGCGTGACCAATATGAGGTAAAGGAGTAAATCCGGGCATCTCCGCCTAACGCTTTCGTCCCTCCCCTGGGGCCTGTGCGCCCCACCTTTGCTGCGCATGGATTTCCATACCGCAAAAACATCCCATACCCAATATCCTTTTCGTTGATTGCCCATCAAGATGCTACCAGAAAGATTGAGACAGGGCAGCGCCCGCAATTGTGTAAAAACTTAGCACTTTTTCATTTGCATGCTGAAAATCGAGTGCATTCATCAAGATATATTATAGAGCGGCGTATAATATTGGGACTCAAAAACAAAAGGAGCGTACGGTGAATATTCATGAGTATCAAGCGAAGCAGATATTTCAGCAATACGGTGTGCCGACACCCAAAGGCATCATTGCCAATACGGTTGACGAAGCAGTCGATGCAGCCAAGCAACTCGGTGGCAAGATCTGGGTAGTGAAAGCGCAGATTCATGCGGGAGGTCGTGGGCTTGGCGGTGGTGTCAAATTGGCCAAATCGATTGATGAGGTTCGGGAATTGGCCGATGAGATACTGGGCATGACATTGGTGACGCATCAGACCGGTCCCGAAGGCAAGCTGGTCCAAAAAGTCTATATCGAAGAAGGGGCCAATATCGAAGACGAGCTTTACCTTTCCGTTGTACTGGACCGTGCAGCCGAAATGCCGATCATTATGGCTTCGACCGAGGGGGGGATGGATATTGAAACCGTCGCAGCCGAGACGCCGGAAAAGATTATTAAAGTTGCGGTGGATCCTGCATTTGGATTTCAGGGCTACCATGGCCGCGAGCTGGTATTCGGACTGGGCATTACCGACAAGAACCTGCAGAAAAAAATGATCCAGTTTGCATCCAAACTTTACCAGCTCTATATGGAAAATGATGCAGAAATGATCGAAATCAATCCCCTGATCCGCACGGCAGAGGGTGACTATTTGGCACTGGATGGCAAAATGGGCTTTGACGATTCTGCATTGGGCCGACACCCCGATATCGAAGCCATGCGTGATATCAGCGAGGAGGACCCGGATGAGAGAGAAGCCAGCAAATATGGACTGAGTTATATTGCCCTGGATGGCGAAATAGGCTGCATGGTCAATGGCGCAGGGTTGGCTATGGGTACCATGGATACCATCAATTACATGGGCGGTACACCGGCAAACTTCCTGGATGTCGGCGGCTCAGCCAATGCAGAGACCGTTGCCAAAGGTTTTGAGATCATACTCAAAAACCCCAATGTCAAAGCGATCTTCGTCAATATTTTCGGTGGCATTGTCCGATGCGATCGCATCGCCAACGGCATTTTGGAGGCCACAAAAATGGTCGATGTCAATGTGCCGGTGGTTGTCAGACTCGATGGCACCAATGCCCCAGAAGCAGCCGTGATACTTGACAATGCCAATATCGACAATGTCATTTCAGCAACGGACCTCGGCGATGGTGCAAAAAAAGCAGTTGAAGCAGCAAAAGGAGCGAAATAATGTCCATCTTAGTCAACAAAGATACCAAAGTAATCGTTCAGGGTTTCACCGGAAAAGAGGGGACCTTCCATGCCGATCAGTGTCTGGCATACGGCACCCAGATTGTCGGAGGCGTTACGCCAAACAAAGGAGGCCAGGAGCATCTCGGCAAGCCGGTTTTCAATACCGTCAAAGAGGCCGTTGCAGCGACCGGTGCGACGGTTTCTATGGTGTTTGTTCCGCCGGCCTTTGTCGGCGATGCCGTCATGGAAGCAGCCGCAGCGGGCATTGAACTGGCCGTCATTATTACCGAGGGTGCACCGGTGCGCGATATGCAGGCAGCCAAAGCCGCCGCCGTCAAAGCCGGCATGAAAACCATCGGGCCCAACTGTCCGGGCATCATCACTGCCGAAGAGTGCAAGATCGGTATCATGCCGGGCAACATCTTCAAGAAGGGGACGGTAGGGCTGATCTCCAAGTCGGGAACCCTGACATATGAAGGGGCCAATCAGGTGTGCAATGAAGGATATGGCATCTCGACGGCTGTCGGCATTGGCGGGGATCCCATCATTGGATTGAGCTATAAACAATTGCTCCCCATGTTTGAAGCGGACCCTGAAACCGAAGCCATCGTCATGATCGGTGAAATCGGCGGAGATCTCGAAATTCAAGCCGCCGCATTGATCAAAGAGCACATCACGAAACCGGTCGTAGCCTTTATCGCCGGTCAGACAGCACCCAAAGGGAAGCGCATGGGACACGCCGGTGCCATCATCAGCGGTACGGCTGGAACGGCCAAAGAAAAAATGGATGCCCTCGAAGCTGCCGGCGTCAAAGTCGTTGTATCGCCTGCTGAAATTGGCAAGGCAGTCCGAGAAGTCATGGAGGTCAGGGGATAATTTCTCTCGAGCCCCAATGCAGGAAAAATACAGGAGTATACGTTCATGAATGTTGGTTCATACATATACGAACAAGGCGCATGGAGTGCCCCGTTTGATGCGTCTCTGGATTCACAGAACTCCTTGATTGTCCTCTTTGCGGACCAAAGCGAAGCGGCGATTCAGGAGCGAATCTCTGATGTGCGTGCCGTGTATGCATATGCCATCATTGTCGGCGCTTCAACAGCAGGGGAGATTTTTGGCGGCGCATTCCACGAAAAGGCATGTGTTGTTTTGGTGATGCAGTTTGAGCGCACGATCATCAAGAGCGCATTTTTGCCACTTCGTTCTGTGGAGACTTCGTTTGAAGACGGTGCGATGCTGGCCAGGAAACTGCACGACGATCACTTGAAGGCGGTTTTCGTGCTTTCGGATGGCCTCAATGTAAACGGCTCACAACTCACCAAAGGCATGGCGTCGATTGTCGGCAATACGATACCAGTTACCGGTGGACTTGCCGGAGACGGCAACCGCTTTTTAAAAACATGGATCGTTGTCAACGATACAGCGAAAAACCATTATGTCGGCGGAATAGGTTTTTATGGCAACACGATCCATTTTGCCTATGCTTCCAAAGGGGGATGGGACAGTCTGGGTCTGCAAAGGATCGTGACCAAAAGCCGCAATAATGTTTTGTACGAGTTGGATCATAAGCCTGCACTGGAAATTTACAAAAAATATCTCGGCGATAAAGCCACCGGCTTGCCGGCCACCGGCCTGTTGTTTCCGTTGGAACTCCAGGAAAACGGCGACACGCACGAAACCAAGGTACGCACGATACTGGCCATCAATGAGCAGGAACAATCCATTACGTTTGCCGGTGATATTCCCGAAGGATCAAGCGTCACGCTCATGAAAGCAAATTTTGATCGCCTGATTCAGGGCGCCAGTGATGCGGCCGAGAGCATTAGGCTGGAGCCGCACACCACAGAACCCCTTGTGTCGATTGCCATTAGCTGTGTCGGGAGAAGGCTGGTGCTCAAAAGCAGAATCGAAGAGGAACTTGAAGCTGTCCTGGAGGCCTTGCCGCCGCAATGCCATCAGATCGGCTTTTATTCATACGGGGAAATATCTCCGCTTCGTTCCGGAGTGTGTGATTTGCACAATCAGACGATGACGTTGACGTTGCTGTGGGAAAGCAGTGTATAAGCTTTTACAGAGGCAGCTCAAAAAGATCGGCTTTCAAGAGAAGTCTATCACATTAAAGCAATTTTTGATGTTTATCCGTCTTGTGGATAAAAGTTATCGAGATTGTGAAGACGAGCGGCATTTTTTGGAACACACCCTTGAAGTTTCTTCCAGAGAGATGCGCGGGTTGTATGAAGCGCTGCAAAAGAAATCCGCGACACGATTGGCACAAAGCGAGGCACGCTATCGTACGTTGGCCCAACGCGATACTTTGACCGGAATTGCCAATCGGTATGCTCTGGAAGAGGCACTAAAAAAAGAAATAGCCGTTTCCAAAAGACATCATAGAAAATTTGCACTGTTGTTTATGGACTTGGACAATTTTAAAAGCATCAATGATACCCTGGGTCATGATTTTGGTGATAAATTGCTTCAGGAAGTCTCAAAGCGCATTGGGGCACAATTGAGAAGCGAAGACGTGTTTGCGCGCTTGGGTGGTGATGAATTTGTCATTGTGTTTACCAATATTGATGTGCAGTCGCTGAGCCCAACCATTGAAAAAATTCTGCACTTGTTTCAAACACCTTGGGATGTCGGAGAGACCGAAAAACGCACCCTGAATGTTTCAACCAGCATGGGCGTTGTCGTATATCCCAGAGACGGAAAAGACGCGATAGAGCTATTGAAGCATGCCGATATTGCCATGTACAAGGCCAAGGAAACCGGACGCAACACATTTAGCTTTTTTACGCAAGAGCTGAATGAGAAAGTGCATTTCAATATGGCACTTGAGATGGATATGTCCCGCGCTATACGCGACAATCAATTCATGCTTCTGTATCAACCCAAGGCGGAGGTCAAAACCGGTCGGATCATTGGGGCCGAAGCGCTGATCCGATGGAAGCACCCTGAATTTGGCTTGTTGACGCCCGATCAGTTTATCCCCCTGGCCGAAGGAAACGGTCAGATACTGGACATAGGAGCGTGGGCGATCAGGGAGGCCGCCAAAGCCATAGAGCGCTTTAATGCACTCGATCAAAAATCCCGACTCCATGTCTCGGTCAATATTTCATTGAAACAACTTCAAACCTCCCAAACGTACGATCTGATCCAAGAATCCATTCGCAACATCGATGGTGCACAATTGACCAAAGACATCACGTTCGCCATTGATATATTGAACACCATACGATCACTGGGTGTTCGCGTTGCGATGGATGATTTCGGGACAGGCTATTCATCGCTATCAAACCTGACCAAGTTTCCCATCAACGGAATCAAAATAGACCGTTCTTTTATTAGCAAGATTCCGCATGATGGCCATCGGGGAGAAAAAAGTTTGGTCGGGCCAATGATCATGATGGCAAAAACATTGGATTTGTGCACGGTTGCCGAAGGGGTCGAAAAAGAATATCAGCTTGATTACCTCAATAAGAAGCATTGCAAGTACTATCAAGGGTATTTATTGGCCAAACCGATGTCGGAAGACCAATATGTGGCGTTTCTTGCTCATCACCTTTGTGGGCGTTAACTTTCTGTGTCAGCAAAGCATGTCCCTGTTGGGTATCCGCGCCGCAAAACAGTAACATGCGCACGAAAATCAACTCCCGTCAGTACCCCAGCTCCCTGTTCACTACATTGTTGAGTGGCGTTCCTGCAAGTGCGTGGTAGTAGTTGCTCACGATCTGTCCTGCTACGCTTCGGGGGCTGGTGATACTGGCGATATGGGGCGTGACAGAGATGTGCGGGTGCCGCCAGAAAGGATGTGGCTCCGGCAGAGGTTCTTCCCTGAACACATCCAGATAGGCGCGGGACAGCCGTCCGTCATTCAATGCGTCGATCAAGTCTTCATCGACCACCTGCGCGCCTCTGCCGACATTGATCAGCACTGCACCCTCTTTGAGGCGAGAGAAAAAATGCTGATCCAACATATTTTCC
>CAZRUT010000064.1:0-6456 GCA_964603215.1 uncultured Nitratifractor sp. | reverse complement strand
ATCGATCACTTCGAGGTCGTATGCACGCTTGGTGTAGATAATAATATCATTAATGGAAATGAAAATTTCGCCGAACAGTTTCATAAGATTTTGTTGAAAATCTGACTGCAAAGTCTTGAGTCCATCTTTTTGGAGGGTTTTGAAAAATTTACTTTCGTCTACCGTCTCGCCAATCATTTCACAATACCGTTCATAGATTTGTTTCAGTGAAAAAGGGATGGATTTTGAATAGAGATATTTCCCGTTTTTATAAAAGGTCACAAAGGTATCGTGGTATGTAAAATAGAGAAAAGCATGCACCCCTTTTGTCTCCAGCACATTCATGTTGTACAGGGAGCGGTACAATAATGGGGCAGGTGTAATCAAATCGATGTATTTGATTTTGTCACGCAGCGGGCCAAATATTTGCATATAGATATTGTGTTCGATGGCAAAAAGCTGGAAAATACGTTTATGGGTATCTTTGGACTCAATTTCGTGGCGTCGAATGATGTATTCTTGTGCGGGATCAAGCCCCAATTCTTCATAGGCCCTGTCATCCAGCAAGCCATCAAGATCATCCTCGCTCATGCCCGAAGCAACCTCGATGGGCGCGATGATCATATCTTTGTTGGCCAAATAGGTTGCGTAAAGATTGGTGCTTTTGTAGGTGAGCTTCTGCAGCGGGACAAACATATCGTTTTTGAGCGCATAGCTCGTAGTACTATAGTTGTCAATCGTGACGATGAGAGGGGCCTTGTTTTTTACCTTTTTTTGAGCCATGCTCTTTTCCCTTGATCCATCTGGCGTTGAAGAATTATATATGTTATAATATTAAATTCTCCTTACGTTGGCTTAGAATTGGTAGCCGATCTCTTCCAAACTTGCCCTGTTTTTGCTCCACCCCCGCTTGACGGAAACATGGAGGTCAAGATAGATCTTCTTGGCGGAAAAATGCGCGATGATGGCACGGGCCTCAGTCCCTACCCGACGAATTGTTGCACCCCGCCGGCCGACGATCATCCCTTTTTGGGTCGGCTTTTCTACCACGATCGTGGCAAAGATTCGATCTAGATACTCTCCTTCTTCGACCCGGTCGACCACCACATCGCTTTCATACGGAATCTCATCACTCAGATTTTCAAAGATAGCTTCGCGGATCAATTCCCGATAGATATCACGTACCGTATCCGTGGTCAGTTGATCCGACGGAAAGAGCCATGGATGGGTCGGCAAAATTCGGGCAATGGCATCCAGTAGCTGCACACGGCTGCCGCCCCGCTTCACGGAAAAAGGAATCAAAGCCGCAAATGCGTCCTGAAAACGTTGGTATTCGCGCATCCGCTTCAACAGATTTTCCGGTTGGACCCGATCCGTTTTGGTCAGCAGGACAATGTGGGGCACTTTGGATGTTCCGATCCGTTTCAGAAAGCGGGCATATTCATCGGTACTGTCTGTCACTGGAGCCAAAAACAGCACTGCATCGCTGTCGCCGATCGCTTTGAGCGCTTCTTCGAGCATAAAGCGGTTCAGCAGTTTCTCTTTTTCATGGATACCCGGGGTATCGACAAAAATAATTTGCGCCGTGTGGTGCATCACGATGATGTTCATCCGTTTGCGGGTGGCCTGGGCTTTTTTCGAAACCATCGCCAATTTTTCGCCGACAAGGTGATTGAGCAGGGTGCTCTTTCCCGCATTGGGGCGACCGACGACAGCAACAAAGCCGGCACGCCTGGAGGCGGAATCTGACGGAATGCCCGGAGTATGCATCACAGTATGTACCGTGTGGCGTCTTCACTCTCGACCAGCTTATCCAGCTTGGACGCTACCATTGACGCATCGATCCGTACCGTCTCTCCGGAGCGCTCATCCGCGTCAAAACTCACCGCATCAAGGATTTTCTCCATAATGGTGTGGAGACGCCGTGCACCAATGTCCTCTGTCTTGTCATTGGCACGTGCTGAATAGTAGGCAATGGCCTGAAGGGCTTCCGCGTCAAATACCAAGGTAACTCCTTCGACGGCCAGCAGAGCCTGATATTGCTTCACCAGCGAATTTTTGGGCTCTGTCAAAATACGAAAAAGTGCTTCTTCATCCAATGCACTCAACTCAACCCGTAGCGGAAAACGCCCCTGCAGTTCCGGAATAAGATCGCTGGGCTTGCTCAGATGAAATGCGCCGGCGGCAATAAATAAAATATGATCTGTGCTGACGGTTCCGATTTTGGTGGCAACATTGGAGCCTTCGACAATCGGGAGCAAGTCGCGTTGTACCCCCTCTTTGCTCGGATCCTGACGCGAAGTGCTGTTGGTCGGAACGGCAATTTTGTCAATCTCGTCGATAAAGATAATTCCCCCCTCTTCGACCTTGTGCAATGCCCGCTCTTTGAGGGCTTCTTCGTCCAAAAGATTTTCACTTGCCTCAGCCGCGAGGATCGGCTTGGCCTCATGCACCGTCACCTCTTTTTTCTTCCCTTTTTTGTTGATGCCGCCAATCACTTTGATGATCGATTCCTGAACGCTGGCCATTTCAGGGGGGATATTGCTTCCGGCAAATTCAATCGTCGGTGCCGGCACATCAACCGGAATTTTGAGATGATCCAACGCACCGCGTGCCAGCTGCGCCTGCATGTGGGAAAATGCGACAGCATAATCAGCTTTTTTCTGCGCGTTTGCCCCTTCAGGCAGCGGAGGGAGGAGTGCTTCGATAATTTTATTTTCAACATAAGCTTCAATCTTCTCACGGTTGGCTTCATTTTCTTCGTCACGTACCAACTGCAAGGCCGTCATCGCCAAATCCCGGATCATGGATTCGACATCACGGCCGACAAAGCCTACTTCGGTGAACTTGCTGGCTTCGACTTTGACAAACGGCAGTTTCATCATCCGTGAGAGGCGTCGGGCGATCTCGGTTTTTCCTACGCCGGTCGATCCGATCATGAGAATGTTTTTGGGAATGACTTCCTGCTGCATCTCGGCATCGAGCTGCATTCGGCGCCATCGATTACGCAAGGCAACCGCGATGGTTTTTTTGGCTTCCTGCTGACCGATGACATACCGATCAAGGTACGCAACCGTCTGTTTGGGGGTTAGGGCATCGGTGGACATTATTTCAACTCCAGAAGTTGGATATTGGTGTTGGTATAGATACACAGTTCGCCGGCAATCTCAAGGCTGGCACGCACGAGATAGTCGGGGCCAAGATCGGTATGGCGATCCAGCGCCCGTGCCGCCGAAAGGGCAAAATTCCCGCCGCTTCCAATGGCGGCAATTTTACCATCTTCGGGCTCCACCACATCCCCGGTACCGCTCAGAATATAAAGATGCTCCCGATTGAGGACCAGCATCATTGCTTCAAGTTGGCGCAGCATCTTGTCTTTGCGCCATTTTTTTGAAAATGCAATCACTGATTTGAGCAAATCTCCCTTTTTTTCATTGAGAATCCCCTCGAACATATCAAATAAATTGAATGCGTCGGCCGTACTCCCGGCAAAACCTGCGAGAATTTTTCCCGCATACAGGGTGCGGATTTTGGTGGCATTGGCTTTGAGAACCGTTTGCCCAAACGTCACCTGCCCATCGCCGCCGATGACGGCATGTCCATCGGCTCTGCAGGCCAGTATTGTGGTGGCTTCAAACACTACGCAACTCCCACAACTTCAACATGGAGCTGAGCATGGATCGCATGACCGAGTTTGAGGTCGACTACATGGATGCCGGTTGATTTGATTGCTTTCTTTAGATCGATGTGTTTTTTATTGATGGCGATGCCCAGCTGCTCCTGGATGGCATCGGCAATGTCACCATTACCGACAGAACCACGGATTCCGACCGGCGCAATGGGTTTTTCGATCCGTATGGTGGCCGCCTCAAGTGTATGTTTTTCGCTTGCAAGTCGCGCGAGCGTTTCTGCTTCTTCCCGGGCAATCTGCTCTTGCGCAGCTTTCCAGCGGGCAACGACGTCCGGCGTGGCAATTTTGGCCAACCCCTTGGCCACGAGAAAATTGCGGCCGTAGCCGTCTTTGACCTCTTTGATGTCGCCGGTTTTTCCCAGTGATTTGACGTCTTTGATCAAAAGAACTTTCATGGTGTATCCTTTGTGATAGAATAAAGATTGGGAACATTTTACCGAAAATTCCTATGCAAATGGTACAATAGCGAAAAAAGTGAGTGATCCCGACATGTTTCAGCCGTTTCCCACGACACTGGATGCCGATTTTCCCCGGCAACTCAAAACCCTTCTTGATGCACAGCGCAATGCCGTGCAGGCCATCGCCCGTACGCCGAACCCCTCGTACGAAACCATTTTAAAACCTTTGCAGGATCTCGACGAGGAGCGGGCGGTATTCTTCACCCCCCTATCCCACCGCAACAGCGTCATGAACAGCCCCGCCACGCAGGAAGCATATGCAGAGTCCATCCCGCTTCTCTCGGCTTTTCATTCCGAACTGTCGC
This sequence comes from uncultured Nitratifractor sp., assembly GCA_964603215.1. Lineage (GTDB taxonomy): Bacteria > Campylobacterota > Campylobacteria > Campylobacterales > Sulfurovaceae > S017-3. Next base: position 2,023 of record CAZRUT010000064.1, on the reverse strand, counting down.
ACCATACGGCGCTGTTTCATGCGGTAGAGAAACTCCCCATTTCCGACGATGCTATCGGAACCGTCATTCAGCATACCCTACGTGATTTTGTCCTTGCCGGTGCCCGGCTGAATGCGGATGATAAAAAGCGATTGGAAGCCATCGACCTGCGCCTGAGCACTTTGAGCAATACGTTTTCCCAGCATGTGCTCGATGCAACCCGTGCCTACAGCCTGACCATAACCGATCCGAATGATGTCGCCGAACTGCCGGCCAGCGATCGGGAAACGGCGCGCACCGACGACACAGGACACACCGTTTATCGATTTACGCTGCAGGCACCCAGCTACATCGCCTACATGACATACGGCTCCAACCGTGCCCATCGCCAAGCACTCTATCTGGCCCACCAAACCCGTGCGCCCGAAAATGGAGCAGTGATCGATGAGATCCTGCGACTCCGCCATGAAAAATCCACGCTGCTCGGCTACAAAAATTATGCTCATTACGCACTCCAGACGCGGGATGCGCCCGACGAAACATCGGTGCTGGCCTTTCTTGAAAACGTGCTGGAATCGGTTCTTCCGCATGCCCGTCGGGAACTGAAAACCTTGCAGGATTTTGCATACGATCTGGATCGTGTGGACGACGTACAGCCCTGGGATTTGGCCTACTATGGAGAAAAACTGAAAAAATCCCTGTTCGATATCGATGACGCGATGATCCAGCCCTTCTTGGAACAGTCCCGTGTTGTCAAAGGGCTCTTGGCCTTGGTTTCGGAAGTATTCGGCATCACGTTTCGCCCGGTTGATGCTCCGGTATGGCATCCTTCTGTCCGCACATGTGATCTCTACGAAGCGGGTCATAGAGTCGGACGCATTTATTTTGATCTGGATGCCCGTCCCGAAAAACGCGGCGGTGCGTGGATGCACGACTGGGAAACCCACTATACAGATGCCCATGGGGTCCAACATCTCCCCTCTGCTTTTGTCGTGGCCGGATTTTCCCCTGCGACGGCATCCCAGCCGTCACTGCTGCGCCATGACGATGTCGTTACGTTGTTCCATGAGATGGGACATGCGCTGCATCATCTATTGGGGCGTGGGCGTGAACGGGCCGTCTCGGGCATCAACGGTGTCGCATGGGATGCCATCGAATTTCATTCGCACTTTATGGAAAATTTTTCCTATGAAGCGCCCATTTTGCGCCGTTTTGCCTTTCATTATGAGACGCAGGAGCCTTTGTCGGAGACTGTGATCGCGCGTATCAAACATGCCAAAAACTTTCACGCAGCTCTTGGGATACTCCGGCAAATCGAATTTTCACTGTTTGATTTTCAACTCCACCGGCATCTTTATCAGGGCGAAGCGGTTCAAAAGCTGCTGGATGGTGTCCGCAAACGGACGGCGTTGATCACTCCGCCGCCATCTGTCCGCTTTCAAAACGGATTTTCCCACATTTTCGCCGGGGGGTATGCTGCTGGATATTACAGTTATAAATGGGCCGAGGTACTGAGCGCCGATGCCTTTTTTTATTGCCGCAATGCTCAGGGAGATTTTGATTCCGACCGTGCCAAAGCGTACCGCCACAACATCCTGGCCCCGGGAGGAAGCCGCCCCATGAATCAGCTGATGCATGCCTGGCTCAAAAGAGAACCCAATCCCGAAAGCCTCCTTCATCTCTACGGCATCGGGACAGGCGCAGCATCATGAATTCCTATCGCGTACTGGGCCTCATGGTTGCAACGCTGTTTGTTCTTTTGGGTCTGGGGGCATATCTCAGTCCGACATACACACAGCAAATGAACGATGCACAGGGATTCCTCATCGGCGGCGCTTTGCTGTTTGTCGTCTCTGTCGTCATAATCGTGTCGGCAGTCGGATTGCATGCTTTTATGCTCTATCTGGCTGTTTTGACGGCAATGGCCATTGCGGCGTTTGGGATCTACGGAGGGATGTTGGTGTGGGTGCTGACCTATCTCTCCTGGGGTTTTGTGTTTGCCGTGCAGCTTCTTTTGGTGCATGACCGGGTACCCAGTGCCATC
>CAZRUT010000063.1:0-6467 GCA_964603215.1 uncultured Nitratifractor sp. | reverse complement strand
CCCTGTCTGTTGCCAAAGCGTTTATCGAATCGGGGATGAAAAAAAATGTTTTGACTATCGGGGCAGAAAAATTCAGTTCGATCGTAGACTGGACGGACCGCGGCACGTGCATCCTCTTTGGTGACGGAGCGGGTGCAGCCGTGATTTCCGCGACGACGGATCCCTCGGAAGCGATTGTCGATGTCCATGCCAGTGCCGACGGTGCCTATGCGGACATGCTGATCACACCGGCACCCGGCTCGGTGCACCCTATGAGCCAACAGGTGCTCGATGCCGGACTCCAATATGTCCAAATGAAGGGGAACGAGACATTCAAGCTTGCTGTCAAGACCCTCACAAAAGATGTTAAAGAAATTTTAGCCAAAAACAATATCGATGCAGCCAATATCCCGCATTTTATCCCCCATCAGGCCAATTATCGCATTATCAGCGCCGTGGGCAATGCATTGGGGATGCGTGAGGATCAGACGGTGCTCACCATCCATAAATATGGCAATACATCAGCAGCGTCAATCCCCATGGCGATCAATGATCGCTATGAGTCCGGCGGCCTGAAACATGGTGAAATGATGTTGCTGGATACCTTTGGGGGCGGATTGACCTGGGCCAGCGCGCTGCTCCCGTTTGCCGGGCAATAAGGCATCCTTCGCCCAGACGATACACGGGAAGCATCCCCGAAGGGGCCCCTCAGCTTTTACGAACAATGCGAACTTTTTTCGGGTCAAACAATTCGATCATTTCTTTGATCATGGGCTCCTGAAGGAGTGTTGAAGGATCCTTCTCTTTGGCCGCTTCGGTCGTGTCGGGATCGGGCGCCACGCTCCCATCCCCAAACCCAATGGATTCGATTGTTGAAGCCGACTGGGGCGGAATGGAGTCGGGCTGGGATGTCTCCGGACCCCTGAGGTTACTCAGCGGTGTTTTTTTTTTCGACGCAGCCGGGATATTGGCAATGCGCGTTTCCAGCCCCCAAATCTCCTGCACAAACATTTTGATCACATTCCAGCCGGAGATGAGCATTTTTTTGTCTGCACCCTCGGCGCTTGAGATCCATGTCAATGTGCCGTTTTCGTAGCGTTGAAACGTGATATTGCGCTCAAAGATTTCCCCGAGATCGTAATCTCGATCGTAGATTTTCCGGACCAGCTTCTCGAATGCCAGAGATGCGTCGGTTTGTTCGGGGATCGATGGGGCCGGGTGATCGGATTCATCAGTGTGCCGGGTCGTTTCGGCCGGGTCGGCAGCCGCTTCCCGGGGTCTCTTTTCTGAAATGGGGGCATCGGGCCGCCTGGGGGTCGAGGGGCTTGCCGTCTCCTCCTGTTTCGCCTTTTGAGGGGCGCGCGGTTCAGGCGCTTTGACACCGGAGAGCTCTTTTTGCAGGGCGTGGATCATGGTGTCAATATCTTGAATAGAGAGTGCTTCTTTCATCTTGAAGAGGGTCAATGCCAATACAAATTCCCCATCGCTTCCCAGGCCAAGCATCTCTTTGGCGTCGGCAAGGATCCGGAAAAAACGGTCAATAACCAAAGGACCGAATTGCGGATTGCTCTCCAGAAGATGGGCCTTGAGATGCAGGGAAAGTTCATCGATGATCATTTCTGCTTCAAAATCACCTGCCTGACGGACAAAATCGAGAATCCCTGCTTCGTTTTTCTTTTGAATATCATCAAGCAGATGTGCGAGCCGTGAAGGCTCGATAATGCCCAGCATATTGGTGAGTGTGGCAACGTCAACATGATTTTTGGAATAGACAATGGCCTGATCCAATAACGTCAGTGAATCACGCAGACTGCCCGCACCGCTGCGGGCGATGATCACGAGGGCTTCCTTGTCATAGGCTATTTTTTCGGTGTCAAGGATATACTGCAAATGGCTGATCACCAGTTTTTGGGGTATTTTTTTGAAACGGAAATGCTGCGTCCGGCTGAGAATGGTGGCAGGAAGTTTCAGGGGATCGGTAGTCGCCAAAATAAATTTGACAAAATCCGGCGGCTCCTCGAGGGTCTTCAGCAGCGCATTAAAGGCCTGGGTCGTGAGCATGTGTACTTCATCAATGATAAAAATTTTAAATCGACCGGTTCCGGGCTTGTATTTTGTGTGTTCGATCAATTCCTTGATGTCGTCGATTCCGCGGTTGGAGGCGGCATCCATCTCGATGATGTCCATATGGCGTGATTCGTTGGCCATGGTGCATTGATCGCATTGATTGCAGGGTTTGGAAGAGAGCCCCTGTTCACACAGAAGCGCCTTGGCAAAAATGCGTGCGGTGGATGTTTTGCCGCTGCCGCGCAATCCGGAAAAAAGATACGCGTGAGAGAGGCGGTCCCCATCGAGTGCAAGCGAGAGCGTTTGGGAGACGGCATCCTGTCCTACCAGATCGTCAAATGTCGATGGGCGATATTTTCGGGCGAGAGCCAAAGACACATCCACTCCTCTTCATATTGGTTCTCTAATTGTAGTAGAATTTTACTTTTAGTCGGTATAATTAATTTCCAATCTTTTTTGCAAGGATTTTAGCATGAAATGGCAAAACCGACGGCGTAGCGGCAACATCGAGGATCGTCGAGGCAGCAGTGGAGGAGGCGGAGGGCGCGGGCTCCCGTCGGTTGGAACCATGATGATGCTGTGGCCGCTCATTCGACCGCTCCTGCGGAGCAAATTTGGCCTCATGATACTCGGAGTAGGTGCGTTGGCCTATTTCAGCGGCTTTAATCCACTCAGCCTGATTGGCATGGGCAGTGTCGGAAACTCCGGCCCAATCAACCAGGCCAAAGATGACAAAGAGGCCGCATTCATGTCCGCAGTTTTGGCCGATACCGAAGATGTCTGGACGGCCCTTTTACCACAATACGGCTTGCACTATCGTGCCCCCAAAATGGTATTATATCGCGGGAGCACACGGAGTGGATGTGGGCATGCCAGCGCACAAATGGGCCCTTTTTACTGTCCGGTAGACCACAAGGTTTATCTCGATCTCGGTTTTTTCGATGAACTGGCCCGGCGCCACAAGGCCGGAGGGGATTTTGCCCAGGCCTATGTGCTGGCACATGAAATCGGACATCATGTCCAAAATCTTCAAGGAACGCTGGAGCACGTGCAGCATTTGAAGCATCAGGTGCGCAGCGAAGCTCAGGCCAACCGCCTCCAGGTACGGGTGGAGCTCCAGGCCGACTGCTATGCCGGTGTCTGGGCCCATCATGCCCAAAAGCGCTTCAAAATTCTTGAGCCGGGCGATATTGAGGAAGCACTCAATGCGGCCAGCCAGATCGGCGACGATACCTTGCAAAAGCAGGCGACCGGCACGGTGCGGCCGGACGGATTTACGCACGGCACCTCCCGGCAGCGTGTTGCATGGTTCCGGCAGGGATTTGTCAAAGGGGATTTGCGGGCCTGCAATACGTTTCGGCAGTAATCAGAGCATGCATGCACTGTTCTTCGGCCGGGAAGGCAAGCAATAATCAAGACTTCGATATAATCCTGCATCATAAATCAATACCCAATAAAGAGCAATGATGAGTTACCAACCGCAAACCCTTGAAGCCACTTGGCAAAAAATCTGGGAAGAAGAGGCGAGTTTTGAACCCGCATCCGACCACACGTTGCCAAAAAAGTACATCTTGAGCATGTTTCCGTACCCCAGCGGTCGTATTCATATGGGCCATGTCCGCAACTATGCCATCGGTGATGCATTGGCACGTTATTATCGCAAGCAAGGCTTGAACGTGCTGCACCCCATCGGGTGGGACAGTTTCGGTATGCCGGCGGAAAATGCAGCCATCAAGCATCATCTCCACCCGCGCGACTGGACCTACGACAATATCGACTACATGCGTCAGGAATTAATGGCACTCGGACTCTCGTTTTCCCGTTCGCGTGCGTTTGCCACCAGTGATCCGCTCTATACCCGCTGGGAGCAGCAATTCATCATCGAAATGTACCAGCGGGGGATCCTATATCGTGAATCAACGACGGTGAACTGGTGTGAAAGGTGCCACACCGTACTGGCCAACGAACAGGTCGAAGAAGGGTGCTGCTGGCGGTGTGAAAATCCCGTCCGGCAAAAGGAAATGCCGGGATACTATCTCGACATCGTTTCGTATGCCGATGAGCTGCTTGAAGCGTTGGATGATTTGGAAGGAAAGTGGCCGGCGCAAGTGCTGACGATGCAGCGCAACTGGATTGGAAAGTCACAGGGGGTGTCGTTTGTGTTTTCGCTAACGGAAGCGAGCCGCGATTTGCTGGAAGGGCAGTTTGACGGATACGATGTGTTTACCACCCGTCCCGATACGATTTTCGGAGTGACATACAGCGCTTTGGCTCCAGAACACCCCATCGTAGCATATCTTCTGGAGCACAACCGACTCGCGGCACCCACGGCCGCCAAAATCCGTGCGATGGCCAACATGGGGGAGCGGGAGCGCGCACAAGCCGACAAAGAGGGGTACGACCTCGGTATCCGCGTCATCCATCCATTGACAGGAGCAGCGATACCGGTATGGACTGCCAATTTTGTTCTGGCCAGCTACGGAGGCGGAGCGGTGATGGCGGTTCCGGCACATGATACGCGGGATTTTGATTTTGCGATGCAATACGGGCTGCCGATCCGACGTGTGATAGAAGGGGGCGAAACATTGCCATACACCGGTGACGGTTTACTGGTGGATTCGGAGGCGTTCAGCGGGATGGAGAGTGCTGCAGCACGCACGGCCATCATACATACTTTGGAAGAGCAGGGGTATGGCAAAGGCACCACAAATTTCAAACTCCGTAATTGGGGAATCAGTCGTCAGCGCTACTGGGGTGCACCGATTCCATTTGTCCACTGCCCTCAGTGCGGTTTGGTTCCGGAAAAGATTGAAAATCTCCCGATTACACTTCCAGACGATGTGGCCATTACCGGCGAAGGGAATCCTCTGGAGACGCATCCGACGTGGAAGCACTGCACCTGCCCCCAATGCGGTGGAGCAGCTGTTCGGGAGACCGATACACTCGATACCTTTGTTCAAAGCAGCTGGTATCAGCTCCGCTACACCACCGATCCTGCCCGATGGGACAGTGTAGGAATTGACAAGAGCGATGCGGATTATTGGATGGGGGTGGACCAATATGTCGGCGGCATTGAGCATGCCATCCTCCACCTGCTCTATGCCCGGTTTTTTACCAAAGTGTTGCGTGATATGGGGTACCACGATACCGATGAGCCGTTCGCGCGTCTGTTGACACAGGGGATGGTGCTGATGGGGGGGACCAAAATGTCCAAATCCAAGGGCAATACGGTCGACCCCGATGCCCTGGTGCAGCGTTACGGTGCCGACACGGCCCGACTCTTTATCCTCTTTGCTGCTCCGCCCCAAAAGGAGCTGGAGTGGAACGACAGCGGTGTCGAAGGGGCATACCGATTTATCCGGAAGCTCTACAGCCGGGCAGACAAAGTGACTGAAAACCATTTGCCGAAACTCGACCATGCCCGTTTGCATCCGGCCAGCAAGGCAGCGCGCACCAAAGTCTATGAAGCGCTCCAGAAATCCAAAGATGTTTTTGAGAAAACCTTTGCATTCAACACCCTGATTGCTGCCTGCATGGAGGCACTGAACGCCCTTGACAAGCAGGAGGACGGCGGCGTCTGGAGCGAAGGTCTCTATATCATTCTTCACCTGCTCGAACCGATCATTCCACATGTAACCAGTGCATTGAGTGCCCGTCTGTTCGATCGGGCGAATCTCCGGGGATCGATCCCGGTCCTGGATGTCGTATTTGTGCGGGAGCACATGGTGCTGGCGGTCACCATCAACGGCAAGCGCCGTACTGAAATTTCCGTCGATGCGGAAGCCGACCGGACCACCATTCTGACGGCGGCCAAAACTGCTGCCGCCAAATGGCTGACAGGCATGCACCTTGTCAAAGAGATCGTCGTGCCCGGCAAGCTGGTTAATTTCGTCGTCAAACCAACGTAGCCAAGCCGCGCAAGCATTCACCCAGGGCATTTGCATGTCGTCTTATCCCGCGCTCCCGACATTCCTTGCGGAAAAGCCGCTGTATTATTCTGTCATCGATCATCGGCGGATTTATGCCGCATATGCGCGCCTCAAACCCCATATTCGTCACCCGAAAACCGTCCACATAGTCGGCACCAACGGCAAAGGATCCACGGGAAGGATAATGGCCCATTTGGCTTCCCGTGCGCCGGCGTCGCTTTCGGTTGGGCATTTTTCTTCGCCCCATATTCTGTCCTTTAATGAACGTATCTGGCTCAACGGCCATGATGCATCGGATGCCATACTCGAAACCGCACATCGGAAATTGCTGGATGCGATCGGTGTGGCGGCTGCCGAAGGGCTCAGTTATTTCGAGTACACAACGCTGCTGGCACTGGTCGTATTCGAACATTGTGATGTGATGGTGCTCGAAGCAGGATTGGGCGGCGAGTACGACGCAACCAATGTCTGCGACAAGGATTTGAGTGTTGT
>CAZRUT010000062.1:0-6512 GCA_964603215.1 uncultured Nitratifractor sp. | reverse complement strand
CGATGTAGGCTTCATCCCGCCTCAGGACAAACGGTGCTTTGCCCTGCACAGCCAAGGCAGCATTGATGCCGGCCATAAGTCCCTGGGCAGCGGCTTCTTCGTAGCCGGTGGTGCCGTTGACCTGGCCGGCCCAATAGAGACCGGATATTTTTTTGGTTTCCAGTGTGTGGTGCAATTCGGTCGGCTGAATGTAATCGTATTCGATCGCATACCCGTACCGGACGATTCGGGCATGCTCCAGTCCTTTGACAGAACGGATCATCGCCAGCTGCACATCGGTCGGGAGCGACGTGCTCATACCGTTGAGATAATATTCGGTCGCTTCGCGGGTTTGGGGCTCGACGAAGATCTGATGGCGGGGACGGTCCCGAAAGCGATCGATCTTGTCCTCAATGCTGGGGCAATAACGCGGGCCTACCCCTTCAATCTGGCCGGAAAAGAGCGGCGCACGGTGGAAATTGTTCTCAATGATCGCATGGGTGGTTTCATTGGTGTAGGTGACATGGCAGGGCATCTGATCGGGCCGGAATGTGTCCCGATCGGTCCCAAACGAGAACGGGATCGGCACCGCATCGCCCCCCTGCTCCTCCATGACGGAAAAATCGATGCTTTCGCCGGCAATTCGGGCACAGGTTCCGGTCTTGAGCCTTCCGATCTCCAGGCCAAGCTCCCGCAGGTATTCGGCCAACTCGATTGAGGCGAATTCCCCCTGACGTCCTGCAGTCTGTTGGCGCATGCCGATGTGGATTTTGCCCCCGAGAAATGTTCCGGCTGCAACAATCACTCTATGGGCGGCATACCGATCCCCGAGCTGCGTCACGACGCCGGTCACGGCTTCATCCGTCATCTCCAGCCCGGTGACCGTCTCCTGTTTGACGTCCAGATTGGGGGTATTCAGTACGATTTCGCGCATGTATATCCGATAACGATCCATGTCGATCTGCGCACGCGACCCGCGCACCGCCGGCCCCTTGGAAGCATTGAGCATCCGAAACTGTAACCCCGTTGCATCGGTACACCGCCCCATCTCGCCGCCCAATGCGTCCACTTCTTTGACCAGATGCCCCTTGGCCAGTCCCCCGATGGCCGGGTTGCAGCTGCTCGCACCAATCTGCTCAACCAGCATCGTCAGCATCAACGTCTGTACGCCCATACGCGCCGAAGCCAACGCCGCCTCAATCCCCGCATGCCCGCCGCCAATGACGATCACTTCGTAATGATTATTCATTGTCTATTACCTCCCAATGTCCCCCTGTTGTTGACACATTATTGCCATCAAAATAACAACAATCCACATAACGCGATGGACTCAACCTCTGCGGATCTTCTCCAAAAAGAATATTTCCTGCCAAAGTAAGATGCCCATCTTTTGGAAGCTCCAGATTTTCCAACACTATTGTTTTATCCCTATCTCCATTGTCAAGTTGGTTCCAGATATTAGGGTTGTCTTTTTTGAGAAATTTTTTTGGTTTTATTGGATCAATATCTGTCAAGATGCTCTTGATTATTGGCTCTTCATCTGGATAGAGTTTGTTTGATTCTGCAAAAAGTCTTTTGGGTTCTTCAGGTGATATTTTTCTTTTATCACTTCCCGCTTTTGTAAAGCATATACTTTGGTTGGTCGCGTATGGCTTATTTGCTCCTTGGGAAACTGCAACAATTAAAACCTTTTTGTTGTTGAGATTTTCTATTTTAACAATAGGATAGACAGGGGGAACACTATTGGCGTTCATGACATTGCCGATGGGTTGATTGGGTCGTCTAATATCCTCATTTTCAATTCCAACAATAATAATCCCACCATAGGCATTGGAAAAGGCGGCGAGCTCTTGAGCTAACTTTTCACTATTGGCAATATTAACTTTAAACTGAGTGAAGCTATCTTCACTGTTGGAGCTTCTTTGTAAAAGTGCATCTCTAATGGAGCCAACAAGGTCTTTTTCTAAAAAGGGAGAGATCTCATTCGCCTTGGCATTCATCATACGGTATATCCCAAAGTCCAAATCGCTCTGGTTGCGCTGGAACATCTCTTTGAACAAATCAGTCAACTTGTGTTGTGTCGGTGTCATCCCAATTCTCTTGGCGGTTATTTTGTTGTGTTATAATTAGCAAATTATATCCAAATAAATTGAGGTACTATGTTTACAGGTCTGATACGCGAAATCGCTACCGTGAAACGCTATGCAAACAACATACTCTCCATCCAAAGCAGCCACAAAGCCAAAACAGGTGACTCCATTGCTGTCAATGGGATCTGTCTCACCGTGATCAAGGTGCGGAGTGATGGCTTCGATCTGGAGTTGGCAGATGAGACACGGGCGGTCGTTGACGTAAACCGGCTCAAAAGGCGCGTGCACATCGAACCGGCCATGCAAATGAATGACCGGTTCGAAGGGCATATTGTGCAGGGGCATATCGATTGCATCGGTACCATCAGGGAGATCAGCCAAGGAGACAATGGAACGGATTTTGTGATCTCGGTTCCTCCGGATCACATAGCATACATTGTTCCCAAAGGCTCCATCACGGTCGATGGCATCTCCCTGACTGTCAATGATGTCTATGCAGAAAGTTTTCGGCTCACGATGATCCCCCATACCCTGGAGCATACCCTGTTTGACACATACAAAACCGGCACGAACGTCAATATTGAAACCGACATGTTTGCCCGGTATATTGACCATATCCTCTCGCATCGACACAGAAGCAAGCCGATGAGCTGGGATGAGATTGACACGATTCAAATGAGTTATTAGTCCATGAATCTGTACGATTATTCCCTGCCCGATAGCGGCGAAGCCTTTGCCACGCTGCTGTCTCAGCCGAATGTCACCATTGAGCGGATCGTCAGCTCCAGACATGTGCAGCCCAAAACGTACATGCAGGATCATGACGAATGGGTGGTGCTCCTCGAAGGGGCGGCTCTCATCCGGATGGATGACAAAGACATGCAACTCCGGCGGGGCGACAGCCTGCTGATTCCGGCACACACACCCCATACGGTCGCATCGGCGGATGACGGAACGGTATGGCTTGCAGTGCACATACGGTCATGATGATTTTGTCATAAAATCCTGATCCCGAAGGCTCCGTGCCACGGGGTTGCGCCGGATCTTTTGGTGCATGTCAATGGGCACCATATCGGCCAAAAGCGGATCAATGGGCTGTAGAGAAGCGATGAGCGACTTGCGGGTGCGGGGTGGGCGATATTCATAAAGACCAAATCCGTTTTCGTGCAGCCCCATCCGGGTCACGGCGGCAATGGAATAGGTCGTCAGCACAGCATCATCAGCACACGCCGACCGCACATCGGCAAACCATTCCCGCGTCCAAAGCAGCGGGTTTTTTCGGGGACTGAAGGGGTCTTGATACACGATATCCACTGCCACAGAGGATGCGATCAGATTTTGGATGTGCTCTCTTGCATCGCCCACATATACTGCAACAGTACACTGTGCATCTTCATAAAAACCCTCCCGACTGACTGCATCAATGATTGGCTGAAGGGTTTCAAATTCTTTGGGGTATGCAAATGTTTTGAGCGTGGCAAGAAGGGCCGCATCAAATTCCGGCGAAACGATACGTACGCGTGTATGGAGGTTGTGCTTTTTTATGTAGTGCAGTGTAGCCCACGTGTTGTACCCCAGTCCGAAACAGATATCCAGAATCGTAAGCACGTTTTTTTCTTTGTGGATGGTCAGTGCGGGTATGACATGCTTGGTCAGCGATTCATGCAGAGCGCCGTCGCGGACAGAGTGATAGCACTCGTCAAATGCTGCCGAATAAAGGGTGCGGGTACCGTCATCGGTTACCACAGCATGCTTGCCGGATCGTTTTGGGGGAGTATCCATAGACCGTATGATACCGAAGAAGAGAGAAGAACGAGCCCCAAAGGGCTCAATGCACCTTTAGAGTGCGAGGTTTTTCTTGACTTTGAAGAAATAGTAAATGGTCTTGTAGTGGACATAAAGTGCCGGGAGCAGCAGCGCAAAATAGGCGATGGAGAATTTGTCCAGCATGTGGGTGTGCACCAGTCCAAAATGGAGGAAGAACAGGTAGAATACCACCGAAGCAACCCCGGGGCAGATCAGCGAAAGGCTGACAACCGACTGGTTTTTGCCATATTTCCAGTGCACAAAAGTACGGAAGTACTTATTGCGGCGCATGATGGTGTACCCCAGCTTGCCAAAGAGCACTTGCCACGAAAAGATAAAGGCACTCAGATAAAAAAGGCTTGTCGGGGGCACTTCACTCCCAAAGTGATGCTCAAACCCGAGATCAAGACGGATAAACGTAATCCCCAGGAGGGTCAAGATCGGGATCATAATCCACATCGATGGTGTCCCTTCGGGGGCAATGCCGCTTTCAAACATACTTTTAAAACCCAGGATCAGCTTGATCAAAATCAGCAAGATCGCAATCGAAGAGAAAAAGATCGCACCGATATTGCCCGCCACCTCAACCCAAAGGGTTTTGCTCATCGCTGCCGATGCCGAGAAACCGACGCCCACCATCACATAGGCGAAGATCGACAGCATTTGTGCCAGAGAGTTGTTGTTGGCCAGATCGAACTCGCCGTGTGCCAAAATCCGTCCGAAATATTCGAGGAAAATTTTGCTCACATAGTATCCGAGAATCGAAAACGCAATGATGGCCCCGGGAAACATGTACTCGACATAGTGCCACAAATGGGGAACAAACAGTGCGCCGAAAATAAAGAGGACATTGACCGTCATGGCCAGTGTCAACGGAATCGCAAAAAGCTGGACTTCATTGTTGCTGGTGCGCATGGCTTCATATGCTTCGGTCTTCCGGTAGGCCAAAAATTCTTTGATGTTCCAGGCCAGCAACTTAATGTGATAAACTGTTGCGATAACAAACAGCACATACACCGCACCGATCAGCCACGCCATCGGTCCTCCGTGCATCAAAGCCGGGTAGGCATGATCGAACGTCAGCATCGGTGTCCCTTTGTGGGGTACCATAAAATTCGCATAAACGAAGAATGAGACAGCCAGGCCGCCGGGGCCGAGTGCTGCCAGCCAATAGATCGGGTTGTAAGCAGGACGTTTTTCCATAAATGTGTTCCTTTGTTTTGGGTTTGGATGCGGAAATGGTATCCGTATGGTGCGAACGTTTGATTCGCGCCGGGACATTATCGACCCTGTTCGGGTCTTTTTCCACTAAATCGGATAAAAAAACTCGGAATTATACAGAAGAAAGATTACAACAAGATTACCCCGCCCCCACTGGGTCGGAATCAGCATACGGCCTGCTTCAGTTTCTTTTGCGGGAGGGCAAGTTTTTTGTTGCTCATGGTCCCAATGCCGCGCTTCAGGACACGCCGTGCGATTTTTTTGGCTGCTTTGAGGGAATGCATTTTGCAGGTACCGCACTGATAAATGTTGAGTTCGGGAATATCTGCCTCGCATGGGACACGGAGAATATCGCGCATGGATGCTTCCCATGCCTTGGCCACCTGTTTTTTTGTCGGCTTGCCCAGCAAAGACATATAAAATCCGGTACGGCATCCCATCGGCGAAATATCAATGATTTCAACATCCTTGCTGTTGAGGTGATGGCGCATAAATCCGGCAAAAAGGTGTTCGAGGGTATGGATTCCTTTGGATCCCATGATCGCATGATTGGGTCGGCAAAAACGGAGATCAAATACTGTAATCAAATCCCCGCAGGGGCTGGACATGGTTTTGGCTGTACGGACGGCCGGGGCAGTCATTTTGGTGTGATCGACCATAAATGAATCGAGGAGTGGCATAAGGATCCTTTAGGGGAAAATAGTGAGCCTCATTATAGCAAAGCGGTCCTATAGGTATTGTTTGCCCAGCGTCACCACACCGCTGATGATGAACTGGATCGCAATCGCACCGGTAATGAGCCCCATGAGTTTGGTGATGACATTCTCGGCTGTTGTCCCCATCAGTTTGCGAATATGGATCGCGTAGCGCAGCACCCAGTACATTGCAAAGGCATTCACCAAAAACGCTGCCACTGTAATGCCAATCGCCGCCGGTGATGCTGCCTGCTGTTTCAGAATAATGACCGTTGTAAAAAGCCCTGCCCCGAAGATGATCGGGATCCCCAGCGGAATCACGCCGATCGGACTGCGCGTTTCAATCGCCAGCATCTGTCCGCCACCGCTGCCCAACATCTCGAGCGCCATCATCAGCAGCACAATACCGCCGATCACTTTGAGCGAATACTGATCGATACCAAAAGCACGGAGCATAAAGTCACCGGTCAATAAAACGACAAAAAATGCGATCGTGATCGTCAGCGTGGCCTGCCGGGCAATCGCAACCACTTCACTGCGGGTTGCCTGGTGCGAAAGGATGCCCAGCATCATCGCGCTCACCCCAACCGGATCCATGATCGCGGCAAACGTAATGGTTTCCTGCAAAAACTGCTCCCAGATCGTCGACATGGATTTTCCTTGATTTTAACCCAAATGATGCATGAGAATCGCCTAATATTCTGCAAAGGCTTAGTGCATG
>CAZRUT010000061.1:0-6581 GCA_964603215.1 uncultured Nitratifractor sp. | reverse complement strand
TCGTCACAGGCGATCTCTCCGGTACACTGCAGACACTCTACAATATCTCTGCGCAAAATATGGGCGGGATCGCGCTGGCGTTCTTCACTGCTTTGCTTTACCTGGGGGGTGCATAATGGCAATGGATTTGGGTATCATGGTGATGATGGCATATGGATTTGGGTTTTTATATTATGGATTGTATCGCAACATCACTGCCCGTGTGCATGGGCGCTTCGGTCCTTCGGTTGCCCAATCCTTTTTTGACAGCATCAAACTGTTTACAAAGCGCACATCCACCAGCTTTGGGTGGATGTTTTGTGCCGGTCCCGTCATTATGGCCAGCGGTGCCGTCATGACGGTACTCTTCGTCCCTTATTTCAACCACGGAGAGCGGCTTGTCGGACTCAGTCCGTATGGCAATCTGATTGCCGTGCTCTACTTTATGGTCCTCGGGCCGCTGGGCAATGCTTTGGGCGTGGGCAGTCACGGCAACCCGTTTGGCGCGATGGGCGTTACGCGGGGTTTGACGCGTCTGATCGGCTTGGAGCTTCCTTTTTATATCGCCATCGTAGGACTGATGATCGCCAACGACAGTGCCGACATCGGCACCATCATGGCCCACCAGTCTACGAGCTGGAATCTCACGACGCACCCGCTGCTTTTTGTTGCTGCCTTTATCTCTTTTCTCGGTTTTCTGGGAAAATCACCTTTGGATGTTGTGGGCGCACCCCAGGAGGTTTACAGCGGACCGGCGGTCGAGTTTGGCGGGAAATTTCTGGCCCTGGCCTTGAGTCAAAGTGCTGTATTTTCTTTTGCCAAACTGCTGCTGATGGTCGATCTGTTTCTTGGCGGAGCCGATCATCTGTGGGATTTGGTGCTCAAAACATTTATTCTCTTCGTTGCTGCGGTTTTTGTGGGCAATATTTACGGAAGATTCACGACCGCCCAAAGCGTTGATTTTTTATTGAAAGTACCGACAGTGATTGCTCTTGTCGGGCTCATACGGATATAAGGAGACATGATGCAAAACGGATTTGTCGCATACGACCACGAACAAAAAAACCTTGAAGCAGAAACCAAAGGGATCCAAAACAGCCAAACACTCATACAAAAAGCCATCCAGTGGTTCAATGCCCGCAGCATGTTTGTGGTGGCATACGGCACCGGATGCGGCGCGATCGAAATGCCGCCGGTTTTTACAAGCCGATACGACATTGAACGCCTGGGGGTTGTGGGGGTCGCCACGCCACGTCAGGCTGACATCCTGATCGTCTCGGGCTACTGCTCACTGAAAACACTGCGCAGGGTTCTGCGTACCTACGAACAGATGAGTGAACCCAAATACGTCATTGCACTGGGCAGTTGCACGATCAACGGCGGCATGTACTGGGACAGTTACAACACCATCAAAAAACTCGAAGACTACATCGGCGTCGATATGTACGTTGCCGGCTGTATGCCCCGGCCCGAAGCGCTGATTGAAGGATTTGTCCGGTTGCAGCACAACATACGCAGCCATACTGTGCGGCCGGCCTATCTCCATTACCAGGAACACTATGCCGATTATCAGGCCAACCAGAAACGTGTGCTGGGTGATACCCTGCACCCTGCTTACGCAGAAGATTACGCCGGGATGGATGCATGATGAACACACAAAAAGACTTATATCCTATCCGCCAAAAATCCGAAAGGTTGTTTGAAACCACCGTGCCCCAGGCGCATTTTTGGGATGCAATCCTCCGCATCACCACACAGACAGAGTTTGACACCCTTGCCCTAATCGCCTGCACCGACTGGATCGAAGCAGGGCATTTTTTGCTGACATACATCCTGACCAATTCCGCCAGAAGCCACAACCTGATGCTCAAGACGACCCTGGGACGGGACCACGCATCCATGCCCTCGGTTTTCGCACGCTTTCCGCAGGCAGAAGTGATGGAACGGGATATACACGAAATGTACGGAATCGGATTTGACGGCAACGAAACGCTGTACGATTTTGTCCTGGAAGCGTGGCACGATTTGCCGCCGCTCAGACGCGAATTTGACACCCTCGCTTTTGTCCATGATCATTTCACGTTCCAAAAGGGCAGAGACGACAACAAAGATGTCAAAGCCGAGCAGAAACGCCGACGCGAAGCAGCCAAAAAACGCAAGGCCCTTGAAACAGCTGCGCACCAAAAACCCCAACCCGAAGGGTCCGAACATGGACACTAAACTGATCAAAATTTTTCATGGACCCCAGCATCCCGGCATCACCGGAAACATGAGCGTTGAACTCGATTTGCTCGGCGAGACAATTCAGCGCGCCCGAACCCATGTCGGATACCTCCACCGGGGGTTTGAGAAACTGATCGAACGCCGCACCGTGGTACAGGCCTTTACCATTGTCTGCCGTATTTGTGTCCCCGAGCCCGACCCCAACGAAGAAAACTTTGCCCGCGCTGTCGAAGGGCTGGCGGGCATCACCGTGAGCGAGCGGGCGCAATACATCCGCGTCATGGTGCAGGAAATGGGCCGTTTGGCTGCACAGCTGCTTTGGATGGGCGGGCAGAGTGGATCGATCGGCCTGGGCACGGTGGGGCAATGGAGTCTTTATGACCGGGATTTGATTTTGGATCGTTTTGAGGAGTTGACAGGAGGGAGGGTGTACCACATGTACACCTATCCCGGTGGTGTTCGGCGCAATCTTCCCGATGGTTTTTTGCCAAGGCTCTCGGAGCTTCTGGATCATCTTGAAAAAAAATTACCTCAATACGACCGTATTTTTTTCGACAATGCTACATTCCGGAAACGGGCCGTTGGGGTGGGCGTCATTGATCCGGCCACTGCGCTGAAAAACGGCTACGTCGGTCAGGCACTCCGGGGATGCGGCATCCGAAGAGATTTACGCAGGGACAACCCCTATCTGGTGTACGACAAGCTCGATTTTGACATTCCGGTCTTTGACGGCGGGGATGTGTACAGCCGTGCCCTGGTCCGACGCCAGGAAATGCGTGAATCGATCAAAATCCTGCGGCAAGTCATTGCCCAAATGCCTTCTGACGGCGCCATCATGCACACACTGCCCAAGCACCGGAAATTCACCCTCCCCAAGGAAGACATTTACGTTGCGACCGAATCGGCCCGAGGAGAGTTTGGGTATTATATGGCCGGAGACGGGACCGAGCACATCCGGCGCATGCAGGTCAAAGGACCGTCGCTCATTCACGGCTTCACCCTGCTCGAAAAGATGCTGGTGGGCCAAGAGCTCTCCAATGTTGCTCTGATGATGAATTCTCTGGGCATTTGCCCCCCCGAAATAGAGAGGTAACCCATGCACTTCGCCGCCATTGACATCCGAGGAATCATCGCGCCGTTTTCTGCCATCGGCAAGGTACTTGAGCATCCCAGAACTGTTTGCTATCCTGCCCAGCACAAAACCATACCCCCTGGCTACCGTGGGTTTCATACCAACGATTTGGCTGCCTGCATTGGATGCGCCAACTGTCAGGATGTCTGCATGAACGATGCCATTGACATGATCACCATTGCCCAGGAAAAAAACAGCCGCAACAAGAGCGGCTGCATCCCCCGTATCGACTACGGGCGCTGCTGCTGGTGCCATTTGTGTGTCGATGTCTGTCCGCCCGATTCTCTGGCGCTGGGCACAGAATGCATTCGGGTGGATGCCAGCAGCAATCAATTTTTATTTTTCCCAAAGGACAGCGCGTGTTAGGCAAAAGCATATTACTCTTTGCGGTCTGGGTGGGCTTGACCCACTCTCTGGATATTCAGGAGCTCAGCGTCGGCTTGGTTCTCGCGTGGGGCATTGCCTACTTTTTTGGCGGCGATGTGCCGTTGGACCTGAGGGGCATGGTCCGCAAATATTTCATGTTTGTACCCAAGTTCCTCTGGGCACTGGTCCAATCCAATCTTGCCGTCGCCAAAATCGTTCTCACCCCCAAGCTTTCCATCAACCCCGGCATTGTCAAGCTCACGACATCCCTGCAAAACGACTATGATGTATTGATTTTGGCCAACGCCATCACCCTCACTCCCGGTACCATCACCATCGATGTACGGGGCAAAGATATCTATATCCATATTCTCAACCTCACCACCACCGACCGCGCAATCCTGCAAAAGGAGATTGTTGATCCGTTTGAGGTCGCCTGATGCCCGGGCATAATCATGTCCTTAAGGGCACTTCTCGGCGCATTATTTCGCATGGAGGTTTATCCGTGTTGACACCCCTCATTGAGATGGGTCAGGAGGGTATCCGGGCAGTCCGAAGGCGGGGTGCTGATTGCATCATGCGAAAACAGTGTGCCGTATCGCCCCACTACATGCTCTCTTTTGCGATGGTGTAGCCAAAACGCTTGATACTGCGAATGAGGTTGCTGTTGGTTTTTTGCCGGATGCGGTAGACAAGCGAGCGCAATGAATCTTCGCTGAGTTCCAGCGCCTCTTGGACCGATGCTTTGTCCACGACAATGTGGTTGTTTTTGCAGAGTATTTCCATCAGTCGGTGTTCCTTGGGGCTCAGAAAAATCTCCTGGCCGTCTCGGGCCAGGGTGTGGGTCTGGGTATCATAGGCAAATCCGTCTATCAGCTGAATGGTCAGGTCCTCCATGGTTGGGGCGGTGCTGCGCCGGAGGCGTGTTTTGGCGAGCGTGAGTGTGGCCTGAATCCCCTGTGGACGGTAAGGTTTGAGCAGGTAGGCAAACGCATCCGATTCAGCGGCATATTCGAGCATCTCATCGTCCGAGTAGGCGGTAGCAAAAATAATCAGGATGTCGGGGTGGGCTGCATGGATTTCGGTGGCCAGTTCGGCGCCGCTGACCGGTCCGGCGATCATAATGTCCACAAACACAACATGGGGAGGATGGGCTGCAATACGCTCCCGCGCGGCACGGGCCGACGTCACCGTATCGATGACCCGAAATCCTTCATGGCGTTCGATGAGGGTTTTGAGGTACGCAGCGGGAATAAGTTCATCTTCGACAATCAACACCTGAAAATCGTCATGTTCTCCCATGGACTGCACTCCCGAAATCAAATAAGATATTATAGCATAATCCTTCGTCGGTACTGATCGCAAGTGTACCCCCGAGGCTGCGGATCGACAGATCGATCAAGCGGCTTCCAAACCCGTGACGGAGTGCCGAGCGATCGACGTGTGTCGCGCCATCGCAATAGCGAAAAAGATACCCATGGTCGCTTGGCTGAAACACAATGCGGATGGTGAGGCGCCCATCGGCATCCTGGGCATGCTTGATGGAATTGGTGATCAGTTCGTTCAGGACAATACCCAGCTGGATCGTCTGGTCCAGTGAGAGGTGAACCGGTGCAACCTCCTGCACCAGCGTGGTGGAAGCTTCTTCCCCTTCGGATCGGATGAGGTGGTGGAGCAGTACATCGATGTATTGGGCAATATCCATCGCGTGCAGGCGATCGCTTTTGTACAGTATTTCGTGCAGGATCGCCATCGATTCGATCCGCCTTCGATTGTCCGCAAGTGCTTCCCGATACGGCGCGGTGTCGGCGCGCTCCTCCTGAAGGCCAAGCATGGATGCGATCAGGTTGAGGTTGTTTTTGACACGGTGGTGCACCTCTCGAAGCAGCAAAGATTTTTCGCGGTTGGAATGTGCGAGCCTCCGCATCGATTCCACGATCGACCGGTAGTAAAAAATCCCATAAAAGATCATAAAACCGTGGGCAATAGTGTACGAGACCATGTAGCGGCTGTTGTGGACAAACAGATTCTCCGGGTGGGCACGGGCGTACAAGACCAGATAGGCGATCAGCAACACATAAAACACGAAAAGATTGACGATAATCTGTCGTTTCGGCATGGCAATAAACGCAATAATGGGAATAAAAATGGCGAAAATCAAATTGATGTCAACAGCATTCAATTCCAAAAAGGCAAACTCCATCCCTGCCGAAATCCAAAAGAGCATCCAGGCGGACAGGAGCAAATTGTTGCGGGAAAATACAGACCGATATACCACAAAAACAAAAAGCCCGTACGCCGCATCAAGATAAGCATCCGTAGCATTGCCGATCAGGCCGTCCAGTACCGTCCCCAGCACCGCAAGCGTGATGATCGCCATATAGGCACCGTGAATAAAAAGCTTTTTGTAATGGAGGTTTTCAAAATCGGTTTCGAACATAGGACATCAGGGCGCAGTCAACGCATGCATGATGGTTTCATCGACAATGATAATACCGTCTCCGTCGGCCATGAAATGATGCCGGGGCGTGATGATAACGCCGCCGAGTTCAAGGGGCACATCCCGTTCGGCGGGGTTGGTCTGGAAGCTTTTGCGGGGGCAGGTCCCCAAAGCCCACAAGCCCACCGGAATGGTGTGGGTGATATGGGTATCGCGCACATAACCGTGCACCAAAATTCCCGCCCAGTCGTTTTGGTAGGCGCGCTTCATGAGGTTTTCCCCCACCACAGCATAACATTCGGCCCCCACATCCACTACGGCGATACGGCGTCGGCCCGGTGCGTCAAGCAGGGTAATCAGCGCGGTATTGTTGCGATGGAGCCGGAGGGTCGTGATGGGGCCGTGAAGATGTTCGATGCCCCCGTAACTGCGATAGTGTGG
>CAZRUT010000060.1:0-6646 GCA_964603215.1 uncultured Nitratifractor sp. | reverse complement strand
CGGTTGGTATCGTACCAGACGGTATCGCCGAGGGAGGCAGAATGAAGGATGCCCAAATCCATATTCCGGTTATCCTCTCCGGCTGCCAAAGTGAATGCGTCTGTTCGTGCCGCATCACAGCTGGGGCATACATCACTATCCTTGGCATCATTACTGCCCTGATCCTGCAACGTGACCACATATCCGTTTGGAAAATCTCCTTTTTCAAATTCGACAATATAACTGCCCGGACTGACGCCGCAGATATGATAATGGCCATTGCTGTCTGTTATGTCATTCTTGCCGGATATGGTATCGCCACTGTTCCCATCAAGAAGACGTACCCTTATCCCGGATATTCCCTGCTCCCCTGCATCCTGAATTCCATTGTGATTGGCATCATCCCAAACCAAATCACCGACACAGGCATCCAGGAACCCAAAATCAAGTGTGTGGATGTTTTCACCATATTTTCCGGTCACGAACGCGATGGTTGAATGGCTTGCCACCAAGCCACCGGCATCCCCGTCACTGTCCCTTCCGTCATCAGAAGGATCGTTGACATTTTGTACGGTCGGCGACATTCCGTTGAGATGCGTATCGCTCAAGTCAATACGAACTTGATAGGCTGTTTCTGGTTGCACAGTATGCCCTGACTGCATACCGTGACTGTTCACACCGCCAAAATAATAATGGCCTTGTGCGTCGGTCGTTGCGCTCCCTACCTGCGTATCAACACTGCCGTCGCCATCGCTGTCTTCCCATAGCGTGACCCCAACATTCGCAATGGGACTCTCACTGGGATCCTGAATGCCGTCGCCGTCAAAATCGTTCCAGACATAATCCCCGACTTCAATCGGTGCCGGATTACACAGGGGTTCGATATCCCCCACGCCGCTCCCTTTTCCAAAATATTTGGCAGTATCCTCTTCAGAGACCAACAATCGCCGCGGCGCATTGCTGTCGCCGCGTGATATCTCACCAGTATCGCTGCGCAACCATATCAACCCATTGTCGGCATAGTCATGAACATCCATGGCGCTCATGACCACTTCTCCTCTGCCATACACGTGCATCAACGACCCCTGGCCGGTATCCCCATGACCTGAATCTCCCGTATAATCGGTACTACTGTGGCCGTTGCCCCCGGGTCCGTTATCGTACCAATAAAATTCTCCGCCGCCTGGTCCTTCTTTGTTGCCGGCACCGTTGCTTGTCCGACTTCCGCATGTGCCGTTGCTTTCTAATGTCCAGCCGCTTTGGGGGTTGCCACATGCCCGGAGAATATCTCCTTCTCCGTTTCCATTTTGTTGGGTAGTGTCATTGAGGTCGGGTGAAGCGTTATCATATCCTGTACGGTCACCGTTTACGTCCCGAATCCCAAGAATCATCGTGCCGTCATCGTCAAATTCAATATCCGACAAGAGTGGCTGCATGTATTCGATCCAACCGTTTTGGCTGCCCACATTTCCGGGTGCTTTGTCATTGAATACAATATCATAATCCATTTGCCAGGGGTTCCAGTTTGCCCGATAGGGATATTCCTGATTGTCAAAATCGCTCACAAACGTACACGTATCCGGATCAGTATTGCTGATGTCCCCACTGTATACACACCCGCGATCATACGTCAAAGGCACATCGAGTACTGCATCGGGCTCAAAA
Source organism: uncultured Nitratifractor sp. (assembly GCA_964603215.1). Taxonomy (GTDB): domain Bacteria; phylum Campylobacterota; class Campylobacteria; order Campylobacterales; family Sulfurovaceae; genus S017-3. The sequence continues at coordinate 5,002 of CAZRUT010000060.1, read as the reverse complement.
GCACTGGCCGAAGGATCAAAACGGTATACATGGGCTGAAAGTTGTGAATGGTCTCCCCGTCGTGGTCCATAAAAGCTCATGTCGTTATCGTCGGGATGTACTGTTGACTCTGCAGTGCAGGTAACGCCAACATACAATTTTCCGTCTTTGAACCCCAGTCCCATGGGGCGAAAATCCGTATCATTGCCGCACGGATTTGGGATGGCATAATCATCCAGCTGCTCATTGGCGGATCCATCAGTATTCAGAGCAAAAACATACAGGCGCCTGTTGGTCATATTGACCACGAACAATTGGGTGTCATCATCTGAAATTTCAATATCACCGATACCAACTTTTCCGACGCTGGCATACCCGCTGGTATCATGATCCCAGTCGTAACTGCCATCTACCGTGCCGCGGGGATTGGCTCCGACATGTGGCAGTGTGGCAAAAACTCCCGTCGTATTGTTTGCGTGATCGTGCACATACAGCGCCCCGAGACCCCCGGCACCCAGCTGGGTATGCCGTTTGAAATATGCACCGATATATGTCGTATTTGCCCGCCGGTTGTGTGCCAAACCGTACGTGGAACCTAAGTCCTGATACTTAGCCAGTGCAACCGGAGTATCTTTGGTGTTGTCACGGTAATGGTGCTGCAACACAACGGCCAAATCTTTGTTGTCGCCATCTTTGTTCCCTTTGGCTTGACGTGTGACGACAAAATCAGGATGCGCCTGACAATACTCGCTCGGGTTTTGGAGTGCAATGTCATGCGTATCGCCGTCTTGAACCCTGTCCACCAGAGGTGTTGCTGTCCCTTCTATACCCGTTCCGGGCTTGAGATAGGAAGGAACACTGTCGACTTCGACACGATAAGTTCCCGCCGGCGTATTGAGTATATATGCCCCCGTACCGGACGTTTGGGTTTGGGCCACAATGTCGCCTGCATCATTGTAGGCTGCAACCGTAATACCGGATATCCCCGGTTCGAGTGTATCGTGAATACCATTCGCATTGAAATCGCGGTAAATCGTCCCCTGAATGTTTGCAAACCCTTCTGTTCCATATATAAGAAAGGAAAAAAGAAAGAGCATGCGCAGAAACGATCGTATGTTCGTATTGGCTTTCATTGTATTGTACCCCCAATATTAAAAATGTGTGTAGATGCAGCAACCCGACTGCCTCTCAGAAACATCAAAAGAGACTCGTGGCTTTCCGCCCTTGCCTTACGACAAGTTTGGCTTTGATCTGACTGTAAACGGACTATAACAAATAATTGTCAAATAATTGTCATCTGTAATTCATGACATGGAAATATCATGCAAGAGAGGGTGGGTGTGGGGTGCCTTTATTTCTTTTGGACGATCCAGGCGCGGCGTTTTGGATCCCAGGTGGCTGCATAGCGGGTTCGGTCTTTTTTTGCCGATCGGGCAATCAGACTGTACGAAAACGGAATTGTTTCTATATGAAGACGATTTTTTCCTGCAATTTTTATTTTGCGGATGTGTTCGTTTGGGTTGGGGATTTCGAGGATTTTTTTTGGATCGGATATCAATCCGTGTTCATCCATCGCAAAAGCATACAGCCCATGATCGCGCGCCGAACCGGCCAACAGGTATCTGCCCCGAGTCGTGCGGACTATTGCAAGTGTCAGCGCATCAAAACCTGTGTATCGCTGGAGGATCTTCTTGGTGCGGGGGTCAATGCGATAGAGAACCCCTTTTTGCTCCCGGTAGTCTGATGCATCAATCGCCCCTACCCAGAGCTGCTTTGCGGTGCAGTCGTATGCGACGGCATTAATCCCGTAAGGATTGTTTGGAGAGGGGGTGACATCGTCCAGCTCCATAAAAATTGAAACTTTCCCGGTGTGGCTGTCCAGCCTGTACAGGTTTTTTTGGAGCGCAAACGTCGTGGGGCGGATGGAGATAAACGGCGTCGGGACCAGATAGATATTGCCGCGCTCATCCAGTGCATACGTACTGAAATGTTCGTATTGTTCCCATTGTTTCGGGTGCAATGCTTTTTGGAAATTATGGCCATACAACAGTGCGATACCCGTGAAGCGTTTTTGGGAAAGATCGATCATGACTGGCTGAGGAATATGCAAGTTCCGAAGAAAGGCCGGCGTGCGGCCGCACGGCCGCTGCGGTATCACATCACCGATCGAAACGTTTGTGGCCATCTGGAGGGGAGATGGGTGCTTGTTTCCAACCACCCAGAATACCAATCCCGCCACCACCAGCAAAGCAGCCGCAATCGGCAGGTATCGCGTCATGACGGAACGTGCCCTGGACGGATCAAGCAGGGCATCTGCTCCGATTGTGTGTCCTCAGGCAACATCCGCACCCCTGGGAAGAAAGCGTACCGATACAACCCATGTGCCCAGCATCAACATCAGCAAAGCCAGCATGTTCATGGCATCCGCTTTGTTGCTCTCGACATCATCACAGACACAATGCTCATCAGGATCGGTAGGCGCCGTATCGGTGGGGTTGGTATCGGTATCCGAATCAATATCACTCAGTTGCACGGTGATGGGCTCAGGGTCAATATCGTCGCAGCCATGGGTGTCGGCCGTATCATCATTGTGCGCGATATCAGCCGGCATGCACTGTTGATTATCGGGGGTCGAATCAGCATCATCCAATCCCAACGCATTGCTGGCCGATTTGATCTCTGCCCAGTTGGTAATGCTGGTCTGTGTACAATCGTCATTGACTTTCAAAGTAATCTGGACCGTTTTGCTTGCCCCGGCTGCCAGGTTGCCTATCGTACGTGTTGCTTTGGTTCCACTCACGCTCCAGTCGCTGTCATTGAAGCTCATGCCCTCAGGCAGATAATCGGTAACCACCACACCGGTTGCATCTTCGGTGCCCTGATTGTACACCGTAATATCAAACACCACATTGTCACCGCGATGATAAGTCGTGCCCGGGGTGTGCAGCTTTTTGACCAGTGCCAGGTCAAACACATGACGTACAAACCCGAAATCGACCGTCATATTGCCCCATGTATCGTGGGCGCTGTCGGCATTGTCACCCACCTCGATATCGGCTTCAGCCGGCTCGGAGTTGGCTACCAGAGTAAAGGTACCGCTGCAGTGCGTATTGCCGTTGGTCGTCGCAATATTGGAGTCCCCTTCAGTATCGTCATTGTCGGCAATGTTTTGAACCGGACTTTTGGTGTAAATGCGTGTAGCGCTGGGCGTCAGTGTCGTGCAGACCTTGTAATCTCCTTCCGGAAGATTGTCAAACAAATAACTGCCGCATACACCGCCATGATTGGACCGTTGCGCGGGAACCGTATTGCCATTCAAATCATGTGCTGCCGAAAAGGCTCCGTTGGCCCCTTTGTACTGGAGCGACACCGACGCTTCATCGATGCAGGGTTCGCTGTCATCCTGATCGCCCTGTTTGTCGCTGTCGACCCACACGTAGGAACCAATGCTCACTGGTAACACACTCAACACTTCAACATCCCCGCCGATTCCTTTGTAGTCATATGGCTGGGCATTTGTAGTCACATGCGATGTTGATGATTGTACGTCGGGAAAACCTATGGCACGCTCTAGGGTAGCATGACCCGTAATACTGAATGCACTGCTGAACTGCATGAAGCCGTGCACGCCTTCTTTGGTCGTGATGTCGGATGATGTGGCATATAAATCAAAATCTCCACTACCTGTTTGCCATACCGCTACACCGCCATAGGCATCATCGGGCCCATATTCGAGGGTGGCTTGATCCAAACGTGTAAGCTCATGAGGATGGAGTGGAATAGCACCTTTGTCGTATTTGTAGGTCCCATTGTTTCCGTCATTGTAAAACCCGGCGCGATTCTGCTGATTATTGGTCCCTACAGGATCGCTATTATATGTTGTGCTCATATTTGCACCGGGATTGGTTATGTCGGGGTCCGTTTTGTCACTGGCGTCCCAGTTTCCATTGCTGTCTTTTTTAAGCAGGTAAACCACACCACCGTGATTATAGCTGGTTGCGAAATTGCCCTTACACCCCACCCGTACACCGACCAGAAGCTCTCCGTCGGGCGTAAACTCAAGATCCGAATAAGCTGCCCAGACACCGGTATCCGATATTGAGCCATTAATATTTTGTGTATAGAATATATCATTGGCCAATTGAATAGATTGATCTTTTACATTCCCGGAAAAACTGCCGTCCGCAGACAAATCGATGGAAAAAATTTGCGGTCGATAATTGGTTTCCATCGTACCAAAATAGAGTTCCGTGCCATCAGGGCCAATCGCAAGACCATAGGATGACTTCAAAGTTTTCCCATCATTATCCAATCCCGTCAATCCCCTTCCTGAAAGGTCAAGCGACTCGCGTATATTGCCGCTCATATCCAATCGATATATCTTCCCGTCTGAAAAGTTGGAAACAAAAAGCTGATCGTGAAAAACATCGTACGCCACATTGCCCAAACCTGCGCCAACATTCTGGCGCGTTACATCGGCACCGGTACCCTGACATACCTGGTTGGTAATATCTACCGTACTCTGGGGCAAATGGGCCAAAACGGTCGGTGTACCGGTTTTGGCATCAATTTTATATACAGTACCGGCACCGGCGGTGGTTTCGCCACCACCGATGGATCCGTATTGAACAGGGACATGATTGTTGCCACTGTGGCCGGTGCCGACATAACCCGGCGACCAGTTGGCGGATGCCGTGGCATAAATATTGCGCCGCTTGTCAATCGCGATACCATACACATTGCCGATTTTTTCATAAGTCCAGTCAGTATCCGCATATGTTTTAGTAGCAAAATCCGCTGTCGGCCGGTCGGCAGCATAGTTCCTGTCCCGTGTATCGTACAATCGCAGTGTCGCATTACCGTCAGGATGATTGGCATCATCAGCATCCGGCGATACGCCAAAGGTATGGACCGCGATGCCCGGTACCAGCAGTGGATCTTGCGCGCCGGGTGCCCAGGATGGGCGGGCGGCAAGCAGTATCCACGTACCGCCTAATACGATCAGCGCACTCAGTTTCGCAAC
>CAZRUT010000059.1:0-6694 GCA_964603215.1 uncultured Nitratifractor sp. | reverse complement strand
CACCAAGAAGAACAAGGGGGGATACGTTGTTGCGGTGGACGGATTGGAATTTTTCATGCCCCGGACACTCTCGTATATCAGCGCCAAGGTTGATCCAATCGGCAAGAAAATCAAGGCCCTGATCGTTAAAGCGGACAAAGAGCGGGGTTCGGTTGTTGTTTCACGCAAAGCACTGATCGAACGTGACAAAGCCAAAGTGCAGGAGATCGTCACCGGCCTTCTGGAGAGCAAAGACCCCGTGGTCGGCGTGATCAAGAAAATTACCAGTTATGGTATGTTTGTTGATGTGGGGGGGATGGATGGTCTGGTACACTATTCACAAATCTCCCACAAAGGACCGGTCAATCCATCCAAATATTTCGAGGAGGGGGATGAGGTCAATGTAATTGCCATAGATTATGACAAGAAGAAGCGTCACCTTTCACTTTCGATCAAAGATGCCAACCCTGATCCCTGGCAGGATATCGATGAGATACTGGGTGTTGGCGATACCGTTACGGCCACTGTGAGCAATATCGAGCCGTATGGTGTGTTTGTAGATCTGGGCGAAGATTTGGAGGCATTTTTGCATGTATCGGAAGTTTCATGGGACAAAAATGTCAAACACCCCAAAGACTACTTGACCGTCGGTGAAGACATTGATGTTGAGGTGATCGAGATTGACAACGAAAAACGCCGACTGCGTGTCTCTCTCAAGAGCCTGCAGCCCAAACCGATGGAAGCATTTGCACGCAAGCACCGTGTCGGCGATGTTGTGACCGGAACGGTCACCTCATTGACTGATTTTGGTGCTTTTGTCCGACTCGAAGGGGTTGAAGGGCTCCTGCATAATCAGGAAAGCTCCTGGGACAAAAGCAAAAACGCCAGAGACCTTTTCAAGAGCGGCGACGAGATTGAAGTCAAAATTATCAAAATTGATACCGATGCCGGCAAAATATCTTTGAGCAAAAAGGCGCTCGAAGAATCCCCGGCAGATGCGTTTGCCAAAAACCATAAAAACGGCGATATTGTTACCGGAACCGTTAAAGACAAAAAAGACTTTGGCGTCTTTATTGCACTTGATGCCAACGTCGATGCCCTGATCCGCACCGAAGATCTCCACCCCCTCAAGTTTGAAGAGATCGTACCGGGTCAGGAGATCAAAGGGGTGATCAGCTTCATTGACGCCAAAAACGACCGCATTCGTGTCTCGGTCAAACGCCTCGAACGTCAAGAAGAGCGTGACGCGCTGCATCAGCTCAACACACAGCAGGATGACAGCATGACGCTGGGTGATCTAATCAAAGACAAACTGAAATAAATTCTCCCAAACAGGACACCCGCCCGATGCAAAAATTTACCATTGTTGTTTGCGACCACATCCACCAAAAAGGCCTCGATCTTCTCGAGGCGCACCCTGATATTGTCTTGGTGAACGCTGCCGATGAACCCAAAGACATATTGATTGAAACCATGATTCCCCAGGCCCATGTTGCGATCACCCGCAGTTCGACAGATGTGGATGCATATTTTCTCAAACATGCAACACAAATGACGGCACTCGTACGGGCCGGTGTGGGCGTCGATAACGTTGATATTGACGGGTGCAGCAAGCAGGGTATTGTCGTTATGAATGTTCCTACGGCCAACACCATTGCTGCCGTGGAGATGACCATGGCCCACATGCTGAGTTGCGTGCGCCAATTCCCCTATGCTCACAACAACCTCAAAGTCGATCGCGTGTGGCGACGCCAGGATTGGTACGGTACCGAGCTCAAAGGCAAGCGCCTTGGTGTGATCGGGTTTGGCAATATCGGTTCCCGGGTCGCGAAGCGTGCCAAAGCATTCGAGATGGATGTGGTCACCTATGATCCTTACATTGACCCGACCAAAGCTACCGATCTTGACATCGAATATACATCCAATTTCGACGAAATACTTTCCTGTGATATGATTACGATTCATACGCCTAAGAATGAAGAGACGATCGACATGATTACTGCCGCCGAGATTGCCAAAATGAAAGACGGCGTGATCTTGATCAATGTTGCACGCGGAGGGCTCTATAACGAAAAAGACCTCTATGATGCACTTAAAAGCGGCAAAGTTGCCATGGCGGGAATCGATGTATTTGACAAAGAACCGGCTACGGACAATCCCCTGTTGGATTTGGATCATGTGACAGTGACACCCCATCTGGGGGCCAATACGCGGGAATCTCAGCAAAATATTGCCCTGCAGTCGGCTGAGAATGCTATCCTGGCTGCCAGAGGGATTTCGTTTCCCAATGCGCTCAACCTCCCCATCAAAGAGAGCGAGCTGCCCGATTTCCTTCGCCCGTATCTCGAGATGGCACAAAAAATCGGACACATGAGCGCACAACTCACCCGCAGTGGTATCAAATCACTTCGGATCAGCACCGAGGGGCCGATTTCGGATTATACTGATTCGCTGGCAACATTTGCCGCCGTAGGTGCCCTGCGCAGTGTTTTGAGTGACGATGAAGTCAACTATGTCAACATTGAGTATGTAACCAGAGAACACGGTATTGATGTCACCAAAGAGCAGCTTCCCAATACCAGTGGCTTCAAAAACCTGCTCACCGTACGCACCAGCACCCAAAACGGCAACGTACTCAAAATCAGCAGCACGATTTTTGAAGCATCACAGCAGCGGATTGTCGATATAGACGGCTATATGCTGGACCTGGAGCCCAGAGGGCGACTCATACTCTTCAAAAACAACGACGAGCCTGGCGTGATTGGGGACGTAGGACGGATCATTGCAGCGCACAACATTAATATCGCAGATTTCCGACTGGGACGTGACGGAAAGGGCCAGGCACTGGCCGTCGTATGCGTCGACGACACAGTCACTGACGCATTGCTTCAGGAGCTTTCCAAACTCGACGCATGCATCAGCGTCCGCACTGCCACCGTCTGATCTGGCGGTCTTGCACAACAACATTTCAAGCTATGTGATTCTATTTTCTCTTCTGCGTTTCGGCGTTGCATCTTTCTCCTTTTTTATTCCCAAGTGGGTATAATCACCCCATCTTAGTTACAGGAGTGCGCTATGGCAGTCATCAGCATGGGCGACATCAAGAAGGGGACCCGTCTTGAGGTCGATGGAAATCCATACAAGGTTACAGAATTTCAGCATGTCAAACCGGGGAAAGGCGCTGCATTTGTGCGTATGAAAATCAAAAATCTCAAAACCGGGAAAGTCATCGAAAAAACCGTCCATGCCGGGGACAAATTCGAAGTACCTGAGCTGGAACAGAAGACCATGCAATATCTTTATGACGATGGTGACATGCTGCAATTCATGGATACAACCACATTTGACCAAATCGGCTTGACCCACGCGCAAGTGGGCAAAGAGACCTTTGATTTCATGATCGACGGTATGAATGCTGATATTCTCTTCCACAACGGCCAGGCGATTTCGGTTGAAATTCCGCAAACGGTTGTTTTGAAAATCATTGAGACGCCGCCCAATTTCAAAGGCGACTCCCAGGGAGGGAAAAAGCCCGCAACACTCGAGAGCGGAGCGGTTGTGCAGGTCCCTTTTCATATTCTTGAAGGGGAGATGATTAAAGTGGATACTGTTGAGGGTAAATACCTTGAGCGGGCCAAATAGGAGGCAATGATGGCATCAGCACTGGTAATATTGGCAGAGGGTTTTGAAGAGATCGAAGCAGTGTCGATTATCGATATTTTGCGACGGGGCGGTGTGACGGTGACGAGCGCATATCTGCCGGATGCGTTTGCGAACGATTTGGTTCTGGGTGCCAATGATATTACCGTTCAGGCTGATACCGCGCTCAGCGAAGTCGCCGTGGAAGCGTTTGATATTATTGTGCTGCCCGGCGGGTGGGGCGGCACCAATCGCCTGGCTGAAAACCCACTGGCCCAGGAGACGATCACGGCATTTGCCGCCGCGGGCAAATGGGTGGCCGCAATGTGTGCAGCCCCTTATGCGCTCCATGTGGCCGGTGTGCTCAGTCCGCGCTATACCTGCTACCCAAGCGTCGAAGAGCACATTCGCCCGGCCGACCGTATCGCCGACGAAAAAGTCGTCGTTGACGGCAGGGTGATTACCTCACAAGGTCCTGGCACGGCAATCTGCTTCGGACTGGAAATTGTACGGCAGTTGGTGGGGCCGGAACGCTATGAAACGGTTCGAGAGGGAACCCTTTCGACGTGGTGTTGACCCAACCGTGATCGCGGATAGCACACAGCGATGATCCAAACGCTGCGCACCAAGAACCTGCAACCGTTTCGTGTGATGGACATTGTCCGAAAGGCACAGCAGTACCCTGATGCGATCCATTTTGAGATCGGGCAACCCGATCTGCCCCCATCCCCGCATGTCAAACAGGCGCTGCATGATGCGATCAATGCCGGGCGCTTTGCCTATACCGAAAGTTTGGGCCTGTTGGCACTGCGGGAAAAAATCGCGACCCACTACCATCGTGAATACAATGTCTCAGTCAACCCGGAGCACATCGTGATCGTTCCGGGGACCAGTACTGCCTTTCTCATCGCCTACCTCGTGACGCTGGATTCGGGCAGTGTGCTGGGGTTGGCCGATCCATCATATCCGTGCTACAAAAACTTTGCACACATGGTAGATGTGCGGCCACATTTTTTCCCCATCGGCCCCCAGGATGCGTATCAATTGACTCCAGAGCATCTGCGCGGCACCCACCTGAATGCATTGCACATCTCTTCACCGGCCAATCCGACTGGCACAGTCTATACCCGGGAAAATATGCGTGCATTGGTGACGTACTGCCGGGCGGAAGGGATCACGCTTGTTTCCGATGAACTTTATCATGGTTTGGTGTATGATGCGCCGGCAGCGAGCGCACTGGAGTTTGGTGATCAGGCCATCGTCATCAACGGCTTCTCGAAATACTTCACCATGCCGGGTTTGCGCTTGGGATGGATGATCTTGCCCGAGGCATTGGTACGCCCAGCCGAAATCATCGCGCAAAATCTCTATATTTCGGCACCGACTTTGAGCCAATATGCAGCACTGGAAGCGTTTGATTACGATTATCTTGCACGGGTACGCGCAATATTTCGGCAGCGCAGGGATTACCTTTTTGATGCACTTTCGCCGCTTTTTCCGATTGATGCACGACCCGACGGGGCGTTTTATCTGTGGGCGGATGTTTCAGCCTATACGGATGATGCAGTGGCATTTGCCGATGCAATGCTGGCCGGATGCCGGGTGGCAACGACGCCCGGGATCGACTTTGGCAGCAACGGCACGCAGCACTATCTCCGTTTTTCCTATACGCGGGAAATCGCCCACATGGCCGAGGGCATTGCCCGTTTGCGTGTGTGGCTGCGTGAACATGCACGTGCCTGAGAGCCCCAAGCGCAACAAACTCGAACGGCTCAAAGCATCGCTCGCTCCCAGTGCATTTGCTGCGCAGCTTCCAGAGCTGGATTGGAGCCATCTGGACGAGCGGCGTCGTTTTTATCTCAAGAATTATGGCATCTATACCAGCACCTTGCGCCCCGAAATGTTTATGCTGCGTTTGCGCATTGATGGAGGGAGGCTGGCGCCGGATGTTTGGGCTGCTTTGGCAGATGTGTTCCGGGAGCATCGCCTGAAGCTCCTCATTACCGCCCGGGCACAAATGGAGCTGCACGGCATCGCCCCCACAGAAGTGTACCGGCTCTACACAGCATTGCAGGCGATCGGCATTTCCACCCATCAGACCCTCACGGACAATGTGCGTGCCATCACGACCGATCCGTATGATGGCGTGGCTGCCGATAGTCGTATTGATGCAGGACCGATCATCCAGACGATACGCAATCGCCTGCTGGATCGTTCCGAATGGATGGGTATGCTCCCGCGCAAATTCAACACCGCTCTGATCGGCCGCGAAGTGCCCCTGAGCAACCCGTGGGCCAATGATATGCTTTTTGCATTGGCGCGCAAAGAGGATCGGTGGGGCTTCAATGTGTATCTTGGAGGCAAAAATAGTGCTGTGGCACGTTCGGCAGATGTGTTTGTTCTGCCCGAGGATGCAGCGGATGTATTCTGGGCCGCGCTGCGTACATTTTCGCAACATGGATCACGGGGATCACGTGCCAAAATTCGCCTGTTTCATCTGATCGAATCGGCCGGGATGGCGGCAGTGCGTGACAGGATCGAAGCGGCGCTTGGCCGGCCGTTGGAGCGGAGCGGTACCCGCATCATGCGCCGATCGGCGTCACCGGAGTATACGCCGCTGCACAATGGGAAATACGGTCAGATATTGCGGAGCCGGTACGGCGAACTTGACACTGAAACGCTGTATGCATGGATCCAGCGTGCCGCCGAATATCATGGGGAGATCCGATTGGGGGCCGATCAAAACCTTCACCTGATCGGGATCGATGCTCCAAGTGAAGATACAAAAACCCCTCAGGTCATTGCGTGCGCCGGTATCCGCTATTGTCCGCTGGCGCTGTGGGACATCAAGCGGGACATCCCTGCGCTTCCGCTGGAGCGTTTTGCCGCACAGGGTATCACGATCGGGATGAGCGGCTGCCTGAAAGGATGCGGGCGTCATTACCACAGCGATATTGGACTGTTTGGCTTGCGTACCAACCTGTACGGCCCGACGGAGCGGGCGGTCCGTGTTTATCTCGGTGCGATCCAGGAGGGTGATCCGGCACCCGGGAGGATGCTGTACTATTCGGTACCG
>CAZRUT010000058.1:0-6762 GCA_964603215.1 uncultured Nitratifractor sp. | reverse complement strand
GTGGCGGCAGGACACCGACACGCTCCGGGTGGGCATCGCAGACATCGGCTGTGTAGAATTGCATGGTTTCTCCTTTGCGGGTGCCCAAAAGGGCGTGATTGCTTGGAGACATTATACAAAAAAGAATAGAATATCCCCAACGAATGGGACGGGGAATTTCTGCCCAAGTAAGAGAGCACGATGAAAGTAGTCACCGGCGTCGTCGGCAATGACATCCATGTGGTTGCCAACCGTTTGATCGAAATTTCCCTCCAGGAGCGGGGGTTTACGGTTTTTAATCTCGGGGTCAACACGTACCTCGAAGAGTTTCTTGATGCGGTAGTGGAAACCGATGCAGACGTACTGCTGATTTCGTCACTCAACGGCGAAGCGGAAGGGTGGTGTCGGGATTTGCAGTTTTTGAAACGGGGGTACGATTTTGGGAGCGTGATTTTCGTCATCGGCGGCAATTTGGGGGTCGGCGAAATGGACCCGGCCGAACTGATTCCCAAATTCCAGGGATTTGGATTTGATCTGGTGTTCCATCAAGTCGATCTCAACGAAGGGCTGGACCGACTCGAAGCCCTCATCAAGGAGCGTGCATGAGCCTGTTGCAGCGCGAACGGGACATCATCACCCGCAACGAATACGCCGATCGATTCGATTTCGACGAAATTGAGGATTTTGTCCGGGGAGCTTCCAAGGACCTGTTTATCTCCCACCGGTTTGAGCAGGACACCAAGATGCTGGTACAGCCGCGCGGCGGTTTTCCCACGTATGAAAAAGTCCACCGTCTCTATGCGGAATTTATCGAAGCGGGCGTCGATGTCCTCCCTTTGACCATCGATTCCAATACCCGCCTCAACGATTATGCCAGCGCCAAAAAAATGTTGGCCCTCTCCGAAGCCAACGATGTCGATATGCTCAACGGCTATCCCCTCATCACCCACGGCTACCGCAGCACCCGCAAGATGATCACCCATTACAACACTCCGGTCAGCCTCCGGCACGGCACACCCGATGCCCGCCTGCTGGTCGAGACGGCACTGGCTTCGGGAATCTTCGAGATCGAAGGAGGGCCCATCACCTACCTGCTGCCGTACTCCAAAAATTTTCCGCTGGACAAAGCGTTTCTCTACTGGAAATATGTGGAGCGGGTCACGGCGCTCTACTCCCGGCTCAACCTGCCGATCAACCGGGAGTCGTTCGGGCCGCTGAGTGCCACCCTGCAACCGCCCGTCATCGTCCTCGTCATCCAAATCATCGAAATGCTCCTGTCACTTGAAGAAGGGGTCCGGTCCTTTTCGGTAAGCTTCTCGCAGTCCGGATCGGTGATCCAGGATATTGTTACCGCCAACGTACTCAAGCGTCTGGCCCGCCGTTATGCCGACCGGTTCGGCCATACAGATGCGGCGATCCATCTGGTCTATCACCAGTGGATGGGGGCATTCCCGTATGACAAAGAATATTCCGACGCCCTGATCACCGCCTCAACCGTGATTGCCGCCATGGTGGGGGCCGACAAAATCATCACCAAAACCCGAAACGAAGCCTTTGGAATCCCGACCCGCGAAGCCAATGCCCGTGCCGTCTCAAGTGTACAGTACACGCTCGGGATGCTCCGGGGACTCCCCGCGATCACTGACGCCGAAGAAGAGGCACATTTGGAGCGCATGGTGGACGACATTATGGAGGCTGTGCTCAACGAACCGGCCGATACCCTCTGGCGCCAAGTCTTTCATGCCATCAAAAAAGGGATCATCGAAATCCCCTTCTCTCCCCACATTATCAATGCCAACGCCGTCATTACCATCCGAGACCCTGAAGGCAATATCCGCATCCTCGAACGGGGCAAACTCCCTTTGAGCGACCGCAGTTTCGCATACGAACGGGCACGCATCCGTCTCCCCAAAGGGGAGCGGGTGGTCGAAAAGATCATCCGCGATATCGGGGTGATGCTATGAAAACAGCTGAAAAATTTCTCCTGTTTGACATTGGCAGTACTTATTTCAAAATGTGTGAATCGGGTCGCATCATCCACCATTTCCGTGATTTTGACCGCCCCATTCACGAAGACCTCCGCAGCAAATGCGGCGCAGTGATCGACCGCCATGCCCCCGAAGAGATTGCCATCTGCAGCTCCGCAAACGGGGGTTTGAGCACCCTGATCGTCGGCGCCAGTACGTCGTTCAGCCTGCGTTATGCTACCAATATTGCCTACAATGCCGGCATCAACATCATCGATACTGTGCTCTACCGCGATATCGATACGGCTCCGGTACCCGGCGGTGTGATCGATGTAGTGATTCTCGTGGGAGCCATTGACGGCGTAGCACCGGTCTTTGGCGCGCCCCTTCTGAAATTTTTGGCGCAGTGCACCTACCAAAACATCGTCCACGCGGGGGGTGCGGAAGATCGACCCTATTTGGCAGAGCATCTTCCCAGCCTGGTGCCGATCGACAACATCCTCGATGCCCGACTCAAGCTCCGCGAAGATCCGCTCAAGCGTTATTTGACCGACCTGTATCAGGCCGACATCATGGGCAAGGAGGAGATCAAGGAGCTTTATGCCGTCACCGCCAACCAGATTTACTCCACCCCCTATATCGTCAACCGCGCCCTTCCCCACATTCACCGCACACTGGATGTAGTCGATCCGTTTGTTCTCATCGACATCGGCGGAGCGACAACCGACATTCACTACAGTCGTGATCTCGTGCGCGACCGGCTGGTGACCGAAAGCGGCTACGATCGGCTGGTGTTCAAAAAACTCGGGGTGTACAAATCACGGGAATCGCTGGTCTATGCAGCCCGAAACAACGAATTCGTTTATGAGCTGCTGGGCCACCTCAACGCAACCGAAGACATCCTGGATACCACCGGTGACACCGCGACACAGATCCTGATGCAGCTGGCAGTCTTTTTGGTCCTCTACAAAGTCTCCCGCCACCATGCCGATTATATCGTCTTGGCGTTGGAAAAACTCAACAGTCTTGTTGTGACCGGCGGAATCACCAAGGTGCTTTCCCATGAGGCGCTCGAAACAGTTGTTCATTTCTTCTATGCCAAAATTCTCCGATTTCACCAAGCCCCCCGCATCGTGATCGATGCTGATTATGCGATCTGGACGTATGGGATGATGCCCCACCACTCGGCGCCCCGATCCGCATCCCATTCCAAGGAGCCCACATGACCGTCAACACCGTCCGTGCCCTGCTCGAAACTGCTGTGCGCCTCGCGCCCGAAAAGACCGCGATCGTTCACGGTGCAGACCGGCTAAGCTACCGGGAGCTGTTTGCACGGGTCAACCGCGTGGCCAACTACCTCAACGGCCGCATGCTCCCCCGCGGAAGCCGCATCGGCATCTACTCCCACAAAAGCTGCGATCAGATCATTGCGATTCTGGCGATTCTTTCGACCGAACACATTGTGGTCCCCATCACCCGCCTCCTCAAGCCCGAACAGGTGCGGCACATCATCGACGACTGTGGCATCGAAACGCTGATTACCGGCCAACAGAAGATCGACACCATCCGCGCCATCGATTTCGCCGGTGAAGTGATCAGTTACACCGCCACCGACGAAAGCGATGTGGCGTTTGAAGAGATTTACAAATGCCATCCGGCCGAATTGGCATGCAGCATCAAAGGGCACGACAATGCGGCGATCACCTATTCATTCAGCACCATCGGCAACCCCAAAGGGATCGTCATTGATCATCGGGGGCTGGTTGACGGAGCACGGATTGTGGCGCAGTACCTCCACCTGCAATCCGAAGACGTCCTCTCGGGCGTGCTCTCATTCAATCTCGATTACGGCCTGAATCAGATTTTTTCCGCCCTCCATGCCCGGGCGACGCTGGCAATCCACAAAATGGTACTTCCGGCTGACTTTTTTGCCCATTTGATCCGGGACGAAGTGACGGTGCTGCCGCTGATGCCGATCCACATCAGCGAAATGTTCGACGAAGCGCCCCACCGCATTCCCGACCCGAACCATTTCCGCGCGCTGCGGGCGATCACTTCCTCAGGCGGCAACTTGACACCCCGGATGATTGAGCAGCTCCAAACCCACTTCCCGGATGCCGCAATCTTTTCGATGCATGGATTGACCGAAGCATTCCGATCGGCCTACCTCGATCCGGCACAAATCAATATCCGTCCCGGCTCCATCGGCAAAGCCGTTCCCGATGTGGAACTGTACATTCTTGACGAAGAGGGCCATGCCTGTGCCCCGCGTCAGGTCGGAGAATTGATCCACAGGGGCGCGTGCATTTACAAAGGGTTCTGGAATGCCCCCGAAGAGACGGCGCGCCGATTCAAGTCGATCAGCATTTTGAACAAAGTCATCCACCCCGAAGGGCGCCTGACCGATGAAATCGTGGTCGCCAGCGGCGATTATGTATATGCCGACGAAGAGGGATACATTTATTTTGTCGACCGCAAAGACGACATGATCAAAACACGCGGCTATCGGGTCAGTCCGTTTGAGATTGAGAGTGTTGTCCGGGCACACCTTCCCCGGATCACGGAGTGCGCAGTTTTCTCGCTCCCCAATGATGCGATCGAAGAAGAGATCGTTTTGGTGTACCACGCCCCCCAGGAGCTCTCATCCGGCGAAATCCTCTTTGAGCTCAAACAGCATTTGGCCAATTACATGTTGCCCGAGCAAATCATTTACCACCCCGGCATGCCCCGAAAATCGCTTCATTCCCAGGCCATCGACAAAGAGGCGCTCCGGGCAATGTACCTGCGATAACAGTACGGTACCGGTCCTGCGCATCCGTCAGGCATGGGCCGCTTCCCACTGCGCAAAAGCATCATCGAAATAGACCAGGCGCTGTTTTTTGAATTCGCGGGTAGAATAGAGTTTGCTGTATGTTTTTAGCCCCGTCTCCGCGGCCATTTCATCGATGAGCGCATCGCAGGCTTCCTGCGTTTTGGCATGGACCATTGCAAACAGATTGTAGGGCCAGTCGGGGTATTTGGGACGCAGGTAGCAGTGACTCACAGCCGAAAACTCGGCCAGCTGTCGCCCGATGGCTTCTCCGGCTGCCTCGGGCACCGACCAGACACTCATCGCATTGGCCGAAAATCCCGCTTTACGGTGGTTCAGGATGGCAGCAAAACGGCGCATCACGCCGGCATCTTCGAGGGCATGGGCCAGTGCAAAAAAGGTATTTTCGTCCATGTGAAGTTTTTCGATCGAGGATTGAAACGGCTCTTCCACCACCGCTATGTCCCGCTGCAGCTCCCGGATGACAGCAATGTGCTGATCAGTCAGCAGAAGCTCTTTGTGCGCTCTTTTTTGGACTTTTTCTTTTTTGGCGCGGCGGCCGGTGGTGTCCATCTGTACTTTGATTTTAAACATTTTGAGGGTGGGAAGCGTGATGGCGGCTTCCGCACCGGTTTGCTCCCGGAGGATGGCAATGGTACGCTCCAGTCCCAGCACACTGTCCGGAGCAACGGCCAGGGTAAACCACATATTGTAGTCGTGGTTGCGGAGATAATTGTGGCTGACACCGGGGTGGGCATTGATGTGTGCTGCGGCGGTGTCAATGTGATCTTCACGGATTTTGAATGCCACCAGAGATGCCGTGTATCCCAGACGCTTGGTGTCAAAGATCGCTGACGTCTGACGGAGAATTTTCTCTGCCTTGAGTTGCCGGACGGCGGCAAGTACTTCGGCTTCGGTGTGCCCCAATGCCGCAGCGATTGCCTGAAACGGCCGCCGGGTCATGGGAAAAGCGTGCTGCATCTGATAGAGAAGTTCGTTGTGCATGGGAATCCTGTTTTTTTGTGCGTATTGTACCCAAAACACATTTGGCACCATGGTGCAGGGGGTTGACCTTGGCGGGCGATTGTCTTATAATGGCGGGATGATACGGGCATCGACCCCGTTGTATACTCCCCTCTAAGGAGCCGGCCTATGGCATATTTTCCCATGTTCATCGATCTGGATGACCGCAAGATTCTGGTCGTCGGCGGTGGCAAGATCGCGCACGAAAAACTCGAAAAACTGGTACAGTTTACCAAAGAAATCACCGTCATCACTCCGGAAATGTCCCCCGAGACCCATCAGCTCATCGGTGACCATTGTCTCACCCTATACCATCGCCCCTACCGCAGCGGAGATATCGCAGGATTCGATCTGGTGGTTGTTGCGACCGACACGATCGACCTGCACCGGCGCATCTGGGAAGAATCACGCCAGACACGCGTGCTGGTCAACAGTGTCGATGACACACGGTATTGCGATTTTATTTTCCCGTCATTTGTCAAACAGGATGACTTGACCGTGGCATTTTCAACCGCCGGAAGCTCCCCGGCATTCGCCAAACATATCCGTCGCTGGTTTCAGTCCGTCCTCCCCGAAGCCACCGGCCCATTCCTTCGCCACATGAAACATTTGCGTTCCGAGCGCCCCAAGGGCCCGGAACGCATGACGCAATTCGACGCCATGGCAGCACAGTTTTTCGCGGAGCACTTCGACAAAAAATCTTCGTAGGTACACTTCGAAAGTCTTGGAATCTCTTTTTGTTTGCCCCAGGCTCCAGCTTTGGGGCAAGTACACTGTGTCACCGCGTATTTTTTATGCTTGCACTGTCCCAAGGCAGAGCATTTTGAGACATTGGCGTATCGTTTTTATTTGCGTTTTCGAGAGGAACGTCAACCTATCATGGATGTAATAATGTAAAATAATTTTCTAAAAGAAATTAATTATTATTTAATAAATATTATAATACAATTTCTTTAGCGATAAATATTATCGTTTAAAAATAAA
>CAZRUT010000057.1:0-6764 GCA_964603215.1 uncultured Nitratifractor sp. | reverse complement strand
AATGGACGGCACGTTCCAGGCTCAACGCACCGTCAAAAATACTCCGCTCATCAAACGCATTGGCAATGAGCTGCAGGCCGATCGGCATACCAGTTTCCGGATCTTTGGCCACTGGGAGAGAAAGAGCCGGCAGGCCGACCAGATTGACAGCGATAGTGTACATATCGCTTTTGTACATGGCGAGGGGATCTTTGAGTTCGCCGATTTTCGGGGCAACCGTGGGCGCAACCGGCGCGAGGATCAGATCGGCTTCTTCAAAAATCGCACGGTAGGCGTCGCGAATGAGGTGGCGGACTTTTTGTGCTTTGAGGTAATAAGCATCGTAGTATCCGGAACTCAGAACGAAATTGCCCAGCAATATGCGGCGCTTGACTTCGTCGCCAAACCCTTCGCTTCGGGTTTGAAAATAAAGCGCATCTGTGGTATGCACTCCTTCAGCCTGACGGCCGTAACGGATCCCGTCATAACGGGCCAGATTGGTCGCAGCTTCGGCGGTGGCCAGAATGTAATAGGTGGCAATGTCATAGCGGGTATTCGTCAGTGTCTTGTGGATAATGGTGTGACCGGATTGTTCCAGAGCGGCGACGGCATCGGCATAGGCATTTTGGATCGCCGTATCGGCTTCGGCAATGTAATTGTCGATCACGGCAATTGTCAGTGTGCGATCCGGATCCATACGGCCAAAGATCGGTTCACGGACAAAATCGGCGCTGGTGGAGTCTTTGGGGTCGTGTCCTTTGATCGCATCATAGAGAATGGCGGCATCGGTGACATTTTGGGTGATGGGGCCAATTTGATCGAAGCTCGAAGCATACGCAGCCAGTCCGTAGCGGCTGACCCGTCCGTAGGTGGGCTTGAACCCCACCACACCACAATAGGCGGCAGGCTGCCGAATCGATCCGCCGGTATCCGAGCCCAGCGCAGCAATGGCGATTCCGGCCGCCACCGCCGCAGCACTGCCGCCCGAACTGCCTCCGGGCACCCGCTCGGGGTCGTGTGGGTTGCGGGTGGGACCATAATAACTGCTTTCGGTGGTACTCCCCATTGCAAATTCATCCATGTTGGCCCGCCCGAAGGGGGCCAATCCTTCGGCACGCATCCGCTTCACGACCGTGGCATCATAGGGGGCGACATACCCCTGGAGAATATTGGATCCACCGGTAACACTCCATCCGTTAACCTGAATGTTGTCCTTGAGGAGGATCGGAATCCCTGCACCGGCAGTTTCGAAACCGATGTAGGCATTGAGCGTGCTGTCTTTCGCAGCGGACATGATCGCATCCCGCAGTGCATGAATCTCTTCAGGGGTTTTGGTGAGGGCTTCTTGGAGGGTGATCACATTGGTATCCTGTTTGGTAACGGTCGATAATGGAGGTGATTATATCGAAAAGTTGTTTTGGGGCTAATTGTTTTCATGATTTCATGAAAGGATTTTGTCGCGATTCGAGAATGTGAAAGCAGCATTTAAAATCTGTTTTTTTCATAACATAATTTTGCCTAAATTTTATGGTATACTTCTAATAACGCAAAGCGAGTTTTGCGTTAGCCCATCTAAAAGGAGCAAATAATGGAACGATCGATGATGCACGCATCGTTAAGCGTGTTAGCGGCTTTGGCAGTTGTAGGATGTGGCGGTGGTGGTGGCGCGACCGCGAATGTCAACCTGACGGATGACAACATTAACGCAATAGCAGAAAGCGCAGCCAAAGCGATGCCAGGCTGCGTCTACAGCAGCGCCGCAGGTGTCAGCCTCTCGGAGTTGGATTCAGGGCTTTTGGGATCCATAAGAAAAAGTGCCAATCTTAAAACTATGTTTGGCAGCCTGGGGTCGGATTACACGATTGACAGCACCGAAAGTGGTTCATGCGGCGGCACAGTGCACAAGCATGGCACCCACAGCAACCATGATGATGACGTAACCTATGATTACGATCATTACTGTTCAGGTGATGCCACCAATCAAACGATTCTTAATGGCAGTGCCCATCTGCTGGAAGACAATACACCTTCACCAAGCGGTCCCATTCGTGAATCAACATCTGTTTCAACAACAGGAGACGGCATTTCAATCAAGAGCACCCAAGGCAGTGAAACCCAAAATGCCACCTTGTCCATAACCAACTACAAATGGACCAAAGACAATAAAACCACCATCGATGATTTGAAGTACACTTCATCAGACGGGACATATGAAATCAGCGGAGTGGATGCGGAATATGATCCCGATGCCGGTACATACAAAGTGAAGAGCGCTCTGTATCATGATCCTGACGTGGGTATTGTTTCTATCTCCACAACCACGATGTCCAAAACCGACGGGGGTACGATTACCGTCGAAGGCTCCGAGGGAAAAGCGGAACTGACTTCAACCAGCGACAACCCCAAGAAATTCTGGGCCAAAAATGAACATGGTGATACGCTCGGAGCATTGGATTGTTCCGGAGTCAACGGTGTCGAATAGTGGCGCATGTGCGCTGAAGCGACATGTATAAATTACAGGATGGTCATCACCAATGAACACACAAAAAAATGGGGTCGTATTTAATCAAAGACGCTCGATTTTAAAGTTAATTGCATTGGGCTCCGCTGCTGCCGCACTGCCACATGCCTTGACAGGGTGTGGTGACGGCGGAGCGGACGGTTTCTTTCCACAATCTATTGCCTCGGGTGATCCACGGCCTGACAGCGTCATACTCTGGACGCACATTGAGGATCCGTGGGCAGCCACTGAAGATGTTTCCATTCAATTGGAGTTTTCGGCTGAGAGCAATTTTGAAACATTGTTGTTCAGCCGAGAACTGATTGCCTACCACCATTTTGCGCATGCCGTTAAAGTCAAAGTAGACAAACTGCAACCCTCTACCTACTATTACTATCGATTCAAATACAAAGGGGTTTGCTCCAGAGTCGGTCGCACCAAGACGGCTCCGCTGGATTCAGATACACGAAACATCAAATTTGCATATATCTCATGTCAGGATTATATCGGCAGGTATTACAATCCTGTTGCCCATATGTTACAGCATGATGATCTTGATTTCGTCGTCCATTTGGGCGATTATATATATGAAACAAACGGGGAACCGATCAGTCAGATCGTGACGAACAAAAGACAAATATCTTTTCGGGACAGTGAAGGTGCTATTTCCATTGATCACTATGAGGCAGCCAGGTCGCTGGATAACTACCGGCAACTCTATCAAACCTATCGGAGTGACCCTGCCTTGCAGAGACTGCATGAAAAATTTCCCATGATTGCCATATGGGATGATCATGAGTTTAGCGATGACTGCTATGGCCCACATGCCAATTATTCCGGAGGAAAGATCGATGAAAAGGATGTGGAGCGCTTCCGAAACTCACAACGCGTATACTTGGAATATATGCCCATAGAAGTCGGCCTGGATCGTCATGGCATTTTAAGCCCCGAAAGCGAAGTGCAGATTGAAAACGATCGGGATGTTGTGATCTATCGTGATTTTCATTTCGGTGCAAATATGCACCTCATTATGAGTGATTACCGATCGTATCGTGCTGACCATATGATTAGAGAAGATGCTTTCCCCGCTACGGTGTTTGCAGACGAAGAGGCCATTGGCGGACTGCTTGGGAAAGGCTACCAAGATACACATCTTTACAAAGAGCATATGGGGGCATGTTTCGAAGTCGAACAATACAGAAATGGTGCACATTTGCCGGCTTTGAGAAAAATAGCTACTGTGATGTATGAAGCAGAAGGTTTAAGTATTGCAGAAGCGAATCAGAAAGCACATTCCGTCATCAGAGGGAAGATGAATGCTTACTATTGCAATGAGATGATTAAGCATTACAACAGTTCAATGGGAAGATTGTTTGGTGAAGAAACATTGATTTATACTGATGATACAGCATTGGAGCAGATGGAAAAAGGTCTGGCATTTATGCATATGGGAAAGATTGATCTTTTTAGCAAAACAGGTATAGGCTCGAGATACATGGTTGTCAAAGACGTGTTTGATGTTTATGCACGACTCTATCACGGCAACGATACTCTGGATAATATCTATGGAGCATTACAAAACGACTGGATCGCCTCTACACTCAATCGATCCAGTGCAAACTGGCGGATTTATGCTTCTTCTGTTTCCTTAGCGCCTATGCTTTTGGATGTATCGGATTTGGAAGTATTGGATCCTGGCCTACGAACAGAATATTATCTGAATCTGGATCAATTCGATGGTTTTATGGAAGAGAAGGCATTACTGCTCGATTTGCTGAGACAAAAGCCTTCTATCGTAATCTCGGGAGACATTCACTCCATGTTTGTTACGGACCATGACAGTGTGGCTGAATTCACAGGACCTTCCGTGTCCTCGTGCACCTTCTCGGAGGCATTACCAAAATATCTCAAATCCAGTGCAGTGGCTGAGAGAGTTGGCAACATAGATACTATACTCTCTGATTTGGATTTGAATAGTTACCTAAAAGGAAAAAAACACCAGAGTTCTGTCATTGAAAATGTAGATATGTATAGCAATGGCTATGTTCTTATGGAGTGCTCATCTAATAAAACAAAAACTACTCTCTACTGTATCGATGCACAGAAATCTTTGAGGAATCTATATGAAGATAAGCACTTGGATAATTTTTTCACTGCCCACACATATCATATTGACAGAGAAGAGATGCAACTCAACATGATATAATATGGTAGTAAATAAAAACTGAAGGCATAGAATGATAAAGGTATCTTTTGACTATGCAGTGCGGCATATTATGCGTTCGCCTTTGCGATCTTTTTTGATCATTGCTACGATTGCTATGATTATGAGTATGTATCTGCTGATCAGTTCGATTGTGTCTACCTTTATTGGCCAATATAATACATTGTTGCATCAGGACGGTGTGGACATTGTCGTCCAAGAAAAATTTTCCGCTTCGCCCTTGTCTTCTATCGTGCCACCCAAAGCCATATCGCAGATATGTAGGGATACTAAAGTCAAGAGCTGTGCAAAAGTGACACTGGGAAAGGGTCGCCTCAAGGACAAAAGCAGAATATATGTATTTGGCATAGACACTTTTGCCAAATTTGCTACAAATATGGCTATGACGGTACAAGGGAGCCCTGCTTTGGATCGCGATCAAGACAGCATAGTGATCGGTAAAGGAGTCTCTCAAAAGGAGAATGTCACTATCGGAGACTACCTGACGCTGTTTAATGGCAAAAAATATCGCATTATTGGCATAGGTGAATCATGGATCAGTTTTTTGAATCATAGTATTATTTCCAGTAGCAGTACTGCAAAAAAAATTCTTAACCGACCCGATCGCACCAATATGTTATTTGTCACACTGCATCATCAGCAAGATACGGGGAAAATGCTAGAAGAGATTGCAAGAAAAGAAAAGAAGCTTTCGGCAGTCAAAAGTAGCAATTATTCAAAATCACTGGGCGTGTTTCAAAATTTACATTATCTATCTAATATTATCGCCTTCATCACATTGTTAGTTGGCTCCGTGATTTTGATCAATACCTTTTTAACCTCTGTTCAGGTGCGATCTCGAGAAATTGGCATACTCAATACGATCGGGTGGGACAAAAAGGTGATAGTTTGGACCATTATGATTGAGGGATACATCCTCTCATTGATGGGAGGCGTATTTGGTTTTATACTGTCAACCGGATTGTTGTCGGTATTGAAAATTGTCTACTATGATTTTTCGGTATATCTGCCTGATACACTGAATATGGAGGTTTTTTTACAGGGACTGACAATGTGTTTTGTCGTGGCAAGCATCGGTGTAATGCTTCCTGCATACCGTGCGACAAAGATTACGATTGTGAAGGTGCTGAAAAATGAACAATAATCCTCCTGCTATTGAAGCAAAAGGGCTATGCAAAAGCTACGATCAAGGCAAAACGGTTGCACTGAATCATGTCTCCATTTCTCTGCAGCAAGGCAAGATATACGCATTAACAGGGAGTTCAGGATGTGGAAAAAGCACACTCCTCAATATACTGGGCACATTAGATAATGCCGATTCAGGAGCGGTGCTTTATTTTGGAAAAAGAAAAGAGACAATAGAAAGCATAAGCCAATTTCGCAGAGATCATATAGGATTTATCTTCCAGTTTCATTATTTGATTTCCATCTTAACTTTGCAAGAAAATGTTGAATCAGCTATTTTATTTCAAAAGAACAGCACTGTGATCCAGAGACAAAAGCAGGCAGAGGCTTTGTTGTCCTCTTTTGGACTAGAGCGCAAATACCACGCTCTCTCTTCCAATGTCTCAGGAGGAGAGCGACAGCGGGCTGCCATTGCAAGAGCTTTGGCAAATGAGCCAAAGATTATTTTGGCTGATGAGCCCACGGGAAATGTAGATTCAAAAAACACGCGTATTATCTTACAAAAACTCCGTGAGTATGCGGACTTATATAATAGTATGGTGTTGATTGCAACACACGATAGAAATGTTGCAGAATTTGCCGATTGTGTATTAAATATGGAAGATGGTAGAATTTTGTCACGAAATTAAATGAATGGAAAATATATCGCTTCAAACCATAAATGTTTTTCCTGGATAATCATATATTTTGGTTGAATAGAAAAGTTGGGGTTATGGCATTAAATTCTCTAAAGCACTTCTTGTTATCCTTGTCACCTGTCTTGTTATGGTCATGCATTGCACCCAACAGTTATAGTGTATGGGCAGAAGAATCTTGGCCCGTATTGTTGTGCATGGTTATATTAATAAAAACAAACAAAGGATTTCCACTAAGTCG
>CAZRUT010000056.1:0-6783 GCA_964603215.1 uncultured Nitratifractor sp. | reverse complement strand
AGAGGAGGCGGTGCATCCCATCACATGCTGCCGAAGTTGAATCATCTTTGGCGGAGGCAAAACCTCCGCCGCATGATGGTTTATTTTGCGCCGGCTTTGAGAAGTGTGTCCATCACATCCTGGTGCGCTTTGTCTTTGAGGATGCCCGGTGTGGTATTCACCTTGTCCCATAGCTTTTTGTTGCTCATGTTTTTATGGCAACCCATGCAGACACCGGTCCGTTCCATGGTGTCACGGATGTCCTGGTCAAGTGCCCGTGAGGCCGGCCAGTGCGATCCGACGGTGACAATCTGTTTGCCGGTCTTGCGGTCAACCACTTTGGACCAGTCATAATTCATGCCCGGAATCGCCTTCATTTGAATCGTCGTATGGGACGAAGCGAATTTGCCGGTAGCCAGGTCTTGGATGTCGACTTTGAGGTCTGCGTCCTGATCGGTCAGGAATTGACCGTTTTCAATGCCATATCCCAGGCTCTTGGGGTTACTGTGGCAGCTTTCACATGTCCGTGCCGTTCGGCCCGTCGTATGCGGCTGTACCGGCGACATATCGATGCCGTTGACTTTGAGGCCGTTGTCCATGACACGGGCTTGTTTGTTGAGCGTGATGGTTTCGCCATCAGGACCGATGATGGTATAGGTCACCTGACATCCGGGGATGATCGGGGTCACAAGTCCCTCACCGTTGATCCCGAGAATAGGATCTTCCCATCGCAGATAGCTGCGGGTTTCATGGGCTTTGCCCATTTGCTTCTTGCCCTTGGTGCCGAGAACCGATTCGCTGGTTTCTCCGTTGGCAAAGTGTGTATTGCCGCTGGCGATCCAGTCCATCTTGGTTTTGCCTTTGGTGTAATCCACTTTGACGTGGCAGCCGTAACATTGCGGCGCCCAGTCGGCGTGGCAGCTGTAGCACTCCAGTTTGTCCATATGGACCTGCACCTCATCCATGGCCACTTTACCTGCTTCAGTTTTAAACGTATTGGTATTGTGCTTCTCTTTGAGGAGCGGCACTGTGAGGTCTTTGCCGCTGGCAAGGTGCACCACCACTTTTTTCCCTTTTTTGACCACATTGCCGAATGGGTTGCCGCGTGTGGTCAGAAGATAGCCGTCCATGGGTTTATAAACCGTGCCCTGCTTCATCCAATCCGGCAGTTTTTTTGCCAACCCGCGCGGCCCTTTCTTGGCGCCCATTGCAAATTCATTCTCGCCATAACCCATTTTGAGTTCCCAGGGAAATTTGCGCGTGGTGCCGTGGCAGTCAGAGCACTCAATCTCCACTTGACCCAGGGTTGAGCCGAACAACGTACCGTCCCCGTGCATGTCAATCGAAGTGTGGCAGTCCTGGCACGTCATGCCGGCCGTAAAGTGCAAGTCTTCTTTGATGTGCTTGTAGCGCTTGCCGTGGGTTTTGAGCTGGGCTTTTCCGCCGGGCATCAAAGGAGAACTGTATGGCTGCTCCATCAGACCCATGTAGCTCACACCGATTCGCTTGCCGCGGTTGTGGCAGGAGTTGCAGGTTTCAGGATGAATACCGCTGAACGTCACGCCTGATGTGGGGACATGCACTTTGGCTTCGCGACTTCCCTGCATCTCGTGGACCAGCAGGTGGCCGTGTTCTTTGTGGTTGATGTTGGGATCTTTGCCTTCGTACAGACCTTCGTTGCCGTATGGGACATGGCAGGCCGAACATCCCATACCGCGCCAGTCACCGCGCCCTTTGCGGCCGCGTACCCCGATGTGGCACCGTTGACAGTCACTGCGCTGATAGGTAATGGATGCATGGTATGCAACACGGGCTTTGTATGCTGCGTCGCTCTCCCCTGCTTTTTTCTTGATATCCGCATCACTTTTGGGCGGGAGGGGAAGCTGCTTGAGCTCGGTGGGGAATTGATCGGGGAATTTGTCGATCATTGCCACCATGTATTTTTTGTAGGCATCGGTACCCCATGCCGGTGTTTTTCCGTCGGTATCTTTGACATCATAGTCGGCGAATTTTACCTTTTTAGTCGGCTCGGTTCCCCATGTATGCAGGTTCCCCTGAATCTTGCCGGCTTCGGTTGCCATCAGCGCTTTTTTCATATTGCCAACGGTGTCGGCATGACACACACCGCAGGTTTTGTCCATGACCCAGTAGCTGCCCGGATCGCGCACAAAGGTTGCCAGTCCGCCCGGATGGGCCTTGGGGGCACCTTGGTGTGCTGCTTTGGCTGTACCGGCTTTTGGGTCACCTCCGTGACACACCGTACAACCGCCTGAATCGCCAAACCCCTTGCCCATGGCCACGATCTGTTTCATCATGTCGGACTTGGGGTCGCGAATCGACTCGATTCCATTGTGACACTTCACACAGCTGTCTCCGCCGCTGACACTTTTGACGGGGGCGGTTGTCCCCTTTTCGTGTGTCGCTCCGGCGGAAAAAGCCATGGCAGATGTCACGACCGTCGCCAGCAAGGCGACTTTGAGTTTCGCAACCATTTTTTCCTCCTGTCAGTGCTCTCAAAGCACCGTATTGTAATATGTTGCCCGAGGCGCACCCGTCACATGGGCGAAAACCTCTACCCGAATGGTAGCGGCTTTGTGTGCCCGCAAAGTGCCGTACACTGGCCAAAAACATCCCCATGCCTAAAGTGCCGACAAAGTGCAATAAATTCCCAAAAAAGTTCAAAGCGATTTAAGGGGGGATAGAATAGAATGAAATCTGCAATCACACAGGATAGGAGCACCGACACAATATGCGTATGCTTTTCTGGATCGTTTGGTTCATCGCTGCCCCGCTTCTGGGGGATATTGTGACCACGGCCCAGCTGGGCTGGATGAGTAATCTCGAAGACGCCAAGGAGCAGGCCTTCGCTGCGCGCAAACCCATCATCCTCTTTCTCCATTCGCGTCGCTGTTTCTATTGCCCCAAGATGATCGAAGAGGTTTTTCCGGACCCCAATGTGGCTGCGTTTTTGAAGCAACATTTCGTCCGCGTCGATCTCGATGTCGCCACTGGAAGCGACAGCATCGAAGAGGAAGTCGGCGGCCAGGCACCAGAACGCTTCCTGGTCAGCATGACCCCGGCGTTTGTCTATATGGGGCCCCGGGAAGAAAAACTGTATCGCAAAGGGAAAAAACACATGATTATCTATGGATACTGGAAGCCGTCCGATTTCATCCGGTGGGGCCGGGAGGCGCTCAAACGTTTTGACAAACTGTACGGCAAAAAATATCACAGGAGGTAGCGGGTCATGCACAAGCGTATTTTGGGTATTGCGGGGATCGTAGGGATTGTCACCGTATGGAGCACCTTGGCATACGCCAAATCCCACGCGCCACATGCCACGCAGGAGAAAATCGGCCAGCGCTATTATCTGCACGCATGTTCCAAATGCCATGGATCCGGTAAACTCGGCGGCAACATGGCTACACAACTGGAATGGAAAGAGCTGCTGGCCGGCCATGCCGCCGAACTCATCGATCTCCATCGGGACGAAAACGGCACACAGGGCATCATCACCTACCTCCAAAGCGACCGTTTTGTCCGGGAATACGACCGTCTGCTCGCCTTTTTGCAAGAGTTTTCCAATGATTCCGAGAATATTCCTACCTGCTATTAGTGTTCAACTTCTGTTGGGCAATCTGTTTTCCGACTACGGCAATGGAGTATATCGAATGGCACTTCAACCCGAAGACATTCTGCAATACGATCGGGATCAGTATGATGCCCTCGATATCATCCTGTACGGACTGCACGATGATGCGATGCAGCCTACCCGCACGTATGCCGGCCCCTCTCGGACAGATGACAGTATTTGGGGACACCAAAACACAGCATGCCGCCGACAGACTCCCGCGCGGTCCAAGGAAGCCCGGTGAAAATACTTCTCCTCGAAGACGACCATCTGATCGCCGAACAAATCCGGGATTATTTTACATTGTTCGAACACAAGGTCACGTGGTACGACAACGGTCTGGAACTAATGGATACCGCCAACCCAGCTGCCTACGATATCATGCTGCTGGACATCAACACACCTGGACTGAGCGGTCTGGATGTATTGCGGGAACTGCGCGCCTACAGTGTCACCACGCCGGCAATTTTCATCACCGCCATGAGTGATCTGGAATACCTCAAAGAGGCATATGCGCTGGGATGCAACGACTACGTCCGCAAACCGTTTGACATCGAAGAACTCAAAATCCGCATCGAACACCTCATCAAGCAGGACTGCTCCCATCTGATCAATATTACCGGCCTGTATGCATTTGACATGCAGGCCGAAAAACTGTTTTACAAAGGCAACGAAGTCCACCTCAACCCCAAAGAACGTGCCCTTATCTACCTGCTGCTGAAACACAAAAATCAGATCGTCTCCAAAGAGAGCATCCAAACCTACGTTTGGGAAGATCGGCCCATCCGTGACAATACCCTCCGTACTACCATCAAAAAACTGCGCGACAAACTTGATGAGCATTTCATCATCAGCTACCGCGGATCGGGGTACAAAATTGCCCTTTAGTTACCGACCGGTCAGCCGCAAGCGCTTTACCATGGTTCTGGCGGCATTCTTTTTTCTTTTTGGATTAATTTTGATGGTCTCCTTTCTGCTGTTTAGCAACTGGATGATCGATCAGAAAGAGAACGAACAGTTTCGCAACGAATCCTACCTCCAAATGGATGAGAAAACCCGCTTTATCACACTGTATCTCAATGGGCTCTCCCGCAGCCTCAAATCGATTGCCTACAACCCCTATTTTCTCAGTTACGTGGTGGACCCCAAACACCTCAATCAGGCGGAATTTCTTTTTTTGACCATTATGCTGGAACACGACGACTACATGCAGTTGCGCTTTCTCGGACCAGACGGAGTCGAAAAACTCCGGTTTGACCGCGACCGCATCAGAGGATATCCTTACAAAAAAGCCACACTCCAAAACAAATCAAGCCGCTACTACTTCCGGGAGGCCGCCAAGCTTCCCGAAGGGAAAATCTACAGTTCCAAAATTGATTTCAATGTGGAGCATGGTGCCGTCGTGCAACCCTTTGTACCGGTTTTTCGTGTTTCGACGCCTATTTATTTGCACGGCAAATTTCAAGGGGTTTTGACCATCAATACCTTTGCCCAGACCATCGTATCGCTTTTTACCAACTCACCCATTTTTGAAACGACACTCTTTGATACCGACGGATACCTGATCTACGCAAAGGGGAACTATTTTGACAAAAGTGTCAACCCGCGTCGCGTTGAAGACATCCTCCCGATTCACCCCAATCAGATTCCCAAAAAACCCAATCAAACCTTGTTGTGTGATGCCCACAAAATATACGCAAAAACCATCCCGATGGGCACCGAATTTATCGACATCGCCTTTAGCCCAAAACCCAATACAATCATTACATTCGGACAAGAGGACTACAAAATCGCCATGATAGTTATGGGGCTTTTATTTCTCGGAGCTTTTCCGCTTTCGTTCCTTCTCTCGCGCCCAATCGAACACATGTTTGACACCGTGACCCATCAGCAGGAAGCATTGCGCGATCTGACCCATACGCTTGAAGAACGTGTTGCAGAGAAAACCGAAGAAAATGCCCGAAAAGACCGCATGATCATCCATCAGTCCCGTCTGGCAGAATTGGGAGAAATGATCGGAAATATTGCCCACCAGTGGCGTCACCCACTGACCCGCCTCAGTCTGATCCTCCAAAATGCCAACGCCCTGAACCATGCAGGGAAACTCCAGCCCGCGAAGCTCGATACGATGCTGCAGACTGCCAACGCGCAGATTTTTTTCATGAGCGATACCATCGACCACTTCAAAGACTTTTACAAACCCGCTGCCGACCATATTGCGTTTACGGCGCGCGCATCATACGATATGGTCATCAACATCGTCGGCTACGACCTCAAACACAAAAATATCGCGATCGACTGTGTGGCATCCGAATCCATCGCCCTGTACGGCAACCCCAACGCACTGGCACAGGTTTTGCTGAACCTCATCGGCAATGCCCGGGATGCGTTGATCAGCCGCCATATCGCGCACGCCAGAATCGCCCTAAAAGCCACGGTTTCAAACGGGCAAGGCATCATCACCATATCCGACAATGCCGGCGGCATCCCGGATGATTTGCTGGAACGGATTTTTGAACCTTATTTCAGCACCAAAGCCGAAAAAGGGACCGGAATCGGACTCTACATGGTCCGAACCATCGTGCAGGAAAAATTTCATGGAAGTGTGGCAGCTGCCAACGGCGCCGATGGAGCGTGTTTTACGCTGACCCTGCC
The DNA here is from genome assembly GCA_964603215.1 of uncultured Nitratifractor sp. GTDB lineage: Bacteria > Campylobacterota > Campylobacteria > Campylobacterales > Sulfurovaceae > S017-3. The sequence goes on along the minus strand of CAZRUT010000056.1, from coordinate 518 downwards.
TATCGGACAGGATCCTGAAGAATCTTATGTATAATACTTTTGGCGTTCTACTGCTTCGCGATAGCGCGGCAAACATGAAATAATCAAATAATAAACCCCCACCAGTAGCATGATACCCGTCAACCATCCAATCTGAAACAATCCTACCGAAACGACCAACAATAAAACCAGTGTAAACTCTAAAAACAGATACAATGCCGGCAGCAGAGGTCCGTGCGCCTGGCGACGCTCCGCGATGACCCACTGGTGTCCATTTTCGGGATCGATGTGCAATGAATTGTTATGCCGTTGCGTCTGTGTCCCTTTGTGCGTATTCATCGTTACCCCCCTGAGGTAATTAATATTTTTTAGTATACATATTTTAACCTTAAAAATTTATAAAATATTGGCTCTTTCGTCAAAAATGTCTCTTTTAGGGGCGGAGAAGACGAAATGATCGCGGAGCATGGCATTGAAATCGCGATGCAGGCAATGGCCGCTTGCGGTACCGTATCGAGGAAAACACAATGGTGTTGTCG
>CAZRUT010000055.1:0-6843 GCA_964603215.1 uncultured Nitratifractor sp. | reverse complement strand
GGGTGCTGCAAAAATTCTGCCATCGCCTCTTCTTTGGTTTTTTTGCCGGTCATGCCCTGCATGGTGCCGCCGTTTTTCCACATGGGATCGAGCCATGCTTTGGTCAAATCAGGCGCATAGTACGCACCGTTTCCAAGCAATGTATGGCAGTTCATGCAGTTTTTTGCCTGTGAAGTCAGCTTGCCCAGATGCAACAGCGCTGCTGCCTCTTTTGGGTTCCATTCTTTGCCAAAAAACTTCTCTTTTTTGCCAATAACCGGCACCTCGTGTCCGCGCGTGTCACTCATGGCGTAACCAATATGATAATTGATAACGGTTGGAGCCGGAACACGCTTGGTGATTCCTTTTTGCAGATCGGCATCGGTCCCCATGGAAATTTGCCCCATGGTGTCAAATGTCAGCCAGATCAGCAATATGACCGCAAAACCAGTTACCCATGCCGCAGATCGGCGCCAAAATGGTATGCTGGTCCATACGGAAAGATTTTCGTTGGCCATGTCTCCTCCTCTTCGGTGTGATTAGATTGTGTGTTCGTCCGAACGCTCCGAGCCGGCGTACCGTTTATCGGACTCACGAATCAACATAAAATAGAGGTGAGGGATAAAGAGATACGCAACCATCGTAACCAACAGCACTTTGGTCGTGAAGTGATTACTCTGGATCAGCACGGAGAGCGCGTACAAACTGAGTGTCTGCAATGCCCACATCAGATAACCAACGATATGCCATTTTTTGGAGAAAAAACCCATTTTTGAGAGGGTAATAATTGCGGCATACCCTGCACCAAAAACGAGTACCAGCGTTGCCACGACAAAGATCGGCAGAAATTGATCCGGGGCGATCTCCGGTCGGAAGTAAAGTGGCTCCATAGAATGGACTCCTTGGTTAGCTTCTGCAGAGGGTACTCGTATCGAGACCCCAAAGCATTGGTACTATTATGGCAACATCTCTCCGTAATCGCATTGACACAGGTCAAGAAAGATGAAAAAAAAGCAGGGTTCGGCAAGGAAAGTAAAAGATTTATATTATCTTAAGGAAATGGCTTTCTGGACAATACAGCGGGCCGCATGAAACGGGCGGACATAATGGGGTGATCGCAACAGGTTGCCTTCAAGACGCCACCCTTTGGATCGCTGCACAACCACCGACTGTGCTGCTTTGCGCAACATACGGCTCTCGCACAGCAGCGGCCGGTCCTGCGCAAATGCGGCCCGCACCGATGCCATGCGGTGTGTGGTCATGGCATAATGCCCGCCGACCAGCAAAACAACGACGATGAGCGTACCGATCAGCCCTTTTACGGGTGCTTCTTTGGACATGAACGGGCGGGTCGAAACAAACCATGCGATCAAAAGAGCCACCAGTCCCATCACGAGATAAGCGGCTTCGAGTTTGAGAAATTCCTGCATGGCGTTGCTCCCGTTTTTGGGGATGATACCACACCTTCACCGCCAATCCCCTTGACGCACGTCAAGAGACTTTCAGAAAAAACCATCTATACTGATACACTATTCTCCTCATTCCCCGATCAAGAAAGGTATGTGCAACATGAAACGCATTCTCTTCGCAGCATTGGCGGCCGGTTTTTTGTTTTTGGGTTTTTCGGCCTACATGCAAAGCCGAGGTGTCCCCAAAAACAAACGGATTTACCGTGCCGTCCACGTGTACAGCCCCTATTACCTCGAAAAACGCTTTGGTGGCTTGCAAATCCGGACCAAAACAGACAAAACATTCAAAGAAAAACCCAGCAATATGGCAGTATTTCACCGACTCGACCAACTCGAAAAAACCTGGGCGGCACAGCATCTGAAGCGGAACGGCTCCACCCTGACCGTGCACGACAAAACCGGAAAAACGCTGGGGAAAATTCAGCTCAAAACTCCGGACGAAACGGCCTTTGTCCACCAGTTTTACGGTTTGTAGCATGGGGGAGGTCGATGCAGTATTGACACTGGTTTTCACCATTGTCATGCTTCTTTTTATGGTCTTTCCGGCCATCAAAATTGTCGCAGGAATCGAACGGTACATTGCTGTGCCTGCCCGGTGGCACAACCCATTGCTGTTTGCGGTGGTGATCGCCCTTTCACTGGCGATCGGTCTGTTTCTCCGCTTTTTCTAAGGGCACCTCTAACATAATTGGGCACTGTGCATCACCCTGATTGTCCATCCCTTATTCAGCCCCCAGCCAGCCTGCTTTGGGTAGAATGATCCACAATTTTTTGTACGGAGTGTTTTCATGAACGAAGCCAAAACCATCTGGATGAACGGCACACTGGTTCCCTGGGCCGACGCCAAGGTGCATGTCCTGACCCACACCCTCCATTACGGCAATGCCGTTTTTGAAGGAACGCGGGCATACCAGACCGATGCCGGTCTGGCCATTTATCGGCTCGAAGACCATACCCGCCGCCTCTACAACTCGGCCAAAATCGTTGCCATTCAACCCAACCTGCCGTATGAAGCGGTCAAACAAGCCCACATCGATCTGCTGCGGGCCAATGATTTCAACGCCAACTTGTACATCCGTCCCCTGATCTATCTGGGATATGGGGTGATGGGGCTGTATCATGTCAACGCGCCCGTCGAGACCATGATCGCCGCCTGGGAGTGGGGTGCATACCTCGGAGATGAAGGGCTGGAAAATGGCGTCACCTGCTGCACCTCCTCCATCACCCGCAACCCCAACCGCTCCACCTTCGCCAAAGCCGCCGCCAACTACCTCAACAGCCAAATGGCCAAATACGAAGCGATCGAAAATGGTTTCGAAGAAGCACTGATGCTGGATGAGAACGGCTTCATCGCCGAGGGAACCGGGGAGTGCATCTTTGTGGTGCGCAACGGCACGCTCATCAGCCCCCCCAATGACAATTCCCTCGAATCAATCACACAGCTGACCATCCTGGAGCTGGCCGAAGATTTCGGCATTCCGGTGGAACGGCGCAACATCACCCGCGATGAAATCTACATCGCCGACGAAGTGTTTCTGACCGGAACCGCGGCCGAAGTCACGCCGGTCCGTTCGCTGGATCACCGCGTCATCGGATCCGGCAAGCGCGGCCCCATGACCCAGCGGCTCCAGTCAGCCTATTTCGATGTTGTCCATGGGCGCGATGAGAAATACCAGCACTATCTAACCTATATTTGACTATTGGGCCGATAGCGTCCGATCCTTTGCAGATCGGACGCTATCGGCCACCCCATACCAAACCACCCACAAAGGAACACCATGCCAGCCGATATGAACGATTATTTCAAAAAACGAAAACCCACTTCAGGAGGCGGAGACGGAAATATGCCGCCCGAAAATCATTTTGAAAATCCCTTCAAGGGATCCGGAGGCAAAGGAATCGGCACGCTCATTGTGCTGGGCATTCTTGCTTTTTTGTTCATCACATTCAAGCCCTTCACCATCATTAATTCGGGCGAAGTAGGCATCAAAGCCAATATGGGAAAATTTGAGCCGGAACCGCTTGGTGCGGGGTTGCACTTTTTTATCCCGGTGCTGCAAAAAGTTTTCCCGGTCAATGTGCGGGTGCGCATGATCACCTACAGCAATCAAAACCACACCGTCAATGAACAATACAACCACTATGAAGGGGGACTGAAACGTAACCCTGCCATTAAAGTCATGGACAGCAGAGGACTTGATGTGTATATCGATTTGGCGGTGCAGTACCATTTGCGCGCCCAAAGTGCACCCACAACCATTGCCACATGGGGTACAGCATGGGAAAACAAGATCATCAACACCAAAGTTCGGGAAATTGTACGCGATGTGATTGGGAGTTATGCGGCTGAAAACCTCCCGCAAAAACGTCAGGAAATTGCCAAAGAAATTCAATCAAAGCTCCGATCCAAAGTGGAGGCGGTTTCGAACAATCCGGTGGTGCTTGATTCTGTAGAGCTCCGCAACATAGAGCTGCCCCAAAAAATCCGCAACAAAATTGAAGAACTCCAGGCCGAGAAACAAAACGTAATGATCGCCGAACAGAAAAAAGAGCGGGCCAAGCGTGAAGCCGAGAGGAAGGCTGAAATCGCACGCGGTGATGCACAGAAAAAACGGATCGAAGCCCAAGGGTCGGCCGATAAGATACGGATCGAGGCTCAGGCTCAGGCCAAAGCCAACAAACTGATCTCCGATTCACTCACGGAAAAGCTGCTGCAGCTCAAGCAAATCAAAACACAACTGAAATTCAATGAGGCGCTTCAGGTCAACACCGATGCCCAAATCTTCCTTACCCCCGGCGGTGCGGTGCCCAACATTTGGGTCGATGCCAAAGACAGAAAACAAAAAGCCGTCTCGGCACAGCAATAATACCATCAGGAGCCAAACGGATGTGTCGGCATGTGTCGAACACACAGGCCGGCTCCTGTAATTTCGGAGAGAACATATGACCATCGACTGGAACAAGAACCTCCTCATTCCCGCCATCGCTCAGGATGCCCAAACCGGTGAGATGCTGATGCTGGCCTACATGAATGAGGAAGCCTACACCCGCACCCTCGCCACCGGATTGGCCCACTATTTCAGCCGCTCCCGGCAGCGCCTGTGGAAAAAAGGAGAGAGTTCTGGCCATACGCAGGAAGTCCAGGAGGTGATCCTCGACTGCGATGCCGATACGGTGCTGCTGAAAATCAAACAAAACGGCGTTGCATGCCACACAGGGCGCCGAAGCTGTTTTTTCACCTCGGTCACGCACGGGGAAGTCATCCTGAATCCGGAAGTGGATACCACGGCTACCTACGGCATCGTCGATACCCTCTACCACACCATCCTTGCGCGCAAACAGGCCGCGCCCGATGCGGCATCGTGGACACAAAAACTCCTGAACGACCCCAAGCTCCTGCAGGACAAAATCCGTGAAGAAGGGCATGAACTGGCTGATGCCATTGCCGACGAAGCAGATGATGCCGTGATCCACGAAGCAGCCGATCTGCTTTATCATGCCCTTGTGGGGCTGGCCGCCCGTGATATTGCCCCCGATCGGGTCAAGCAGGTACTTGCCGCACGATTCGGCACCAGCGGTATTGAGGAAAAGGCCTCCCGGACATCGTAGTGTCGTACGCCGTCAACAACGCCAAAAGCGTCCTGCACGCACTGTTGCTCACCGTTGGAACCACCGTGGCTGAACCGGCCACCATTTTGCCGTTGATGGTCCATCATTTCAGCAGCTCGCTGGTACTGGTAGGGATCTTTGCCTCCCTGTTGCGGGGCGGCGCAATTGCCGTGCAGCTTTTTGCTGCATTTTATGCGCAGGGGTACACGCGGGTCATGCCCTATATGCACCGGGTTTTTTTCTTCCGCTTTGCCTCATGGTTTGCTGTGGGGGCCAGCATTTACCTTGTGGGGGACCACCACCCCATACTGACGCTGTGGCTGATCGGGTTTTTCTTTTTTACCTTTTCGTTTTCGGCCGGATTCGGCGCGATTTACTACAAAGAGATTATTGCCAAAGTGTTTAACACCCGGGAACGGGGCAACGCCATGGCGAATCGCCAATTTTTTTCTGCGCTGGGGGCCATCGTCAGCGGCGGTGTGACCGGTTGGGTGCTGGCCAATTTTGACGCGCCGAACAATTATGCCTTTTTGTTTATGATCTCATCCCTCATTATGCTGGTCGGGCTTATTGCATTTGGCTCCATCCACGAACCCCCCAAGCGCAACATCCGCCAGAGGGAAACCAGTTTTGCAGCTTTTTTGCGCAACGCACGCACGCTGCTGGGTACGGACCGGCGCCTCCAGCTGCAGATTATGGCATCGCTGCTCGGCTATTCTTTTTTGTTGGCAATGCCGTTTGTGATTATCCGGGCCAAAGAAACTGTAGCGCTCACCGGATGGATGCTCGGAGGATTCATCACAGTTCAAATGGTCGGTGGGATGATCGGAAACCTTTTTCTCTGGAAACGCTTCGCCCCCAACTATGTCGCCATGCTCAAAACCGCATATGGGTTCATGTTTGCCGCTTTTGTCATCGCTCTGTTTGCCCGGGGAGCGCTGGCATACGGTGTGATTTTTTTCATTTTCGGGATCGGCATGGATGGTTTCCGAAACGCCGACACCAATCTGGTCCTCGAAATCGCACCGGAAGACAAGCGTCCGGTTTATGTCGCCATCCAATCCACCATCGTGTCGCTGGGACTGTTTTTTTCCATTCCCGGCGGTTTCCTTCTACAGTATACCAATTACACAGTCCTTTACACAAGTACGCTGGTCATGATGGGGGTCGGCTGGTGGTACACCGACAGACTGGGTAGGCACACACGGCAACATTAGCCGCTATTTTACTTCGGTTAAACTTCAAGGCTTACCATTCCATTGTCAAAGGGCTTGAGCCTGCCGGCAATAACCCTTGGCAGATTTCTCCGGATTGCTTCGATTCGGATACAAGGATTGTCCCATGAAAACACCTCTGAAAATTCTTGGCGTTGTTGTCGCTTTGGCGACGCTGAGTGCCGCAGCAGTGCACATCACTTCCGGCAACAATCGCCCCACCGCGACCCCCAGCGACCCGTTTGCCCAGATGGATCAGATTTTTGCGGTCCAAATGCAGCAAATGCGTCAAATGCAGCGCCAGATGGATGCCATGTTTCAAAACTTTGAACAAAGCTTCCAGACACCGGCCCTCATCCAAACGCCCCGGCTCATCCACTCTTCGGGTGTGTTAAGTTCCGGATTTCAGGACAAGGGAGATCATTATGCACTGAAGATCCGTGTCCGCAACCTGAAAAATGCCAAAGTGGACATTACGTCCGAAAACGGCATGATCACCGTCAGCACGCACACCCAAAACAAAAAGGAGCAGACCAAAGGGAACTACGGCAAAGTGATCAGCTTCGCCAGCA
>CAZRUT010000054.1:0-6874 GCA_964603215.1 uncultured Nitratifractor sp. | reverse complement strand
TTGTGGACGCGTATTATAGCGGGTCGGAGCTTGTTTGTCAAGGGGGTTTGGGGGTAAAATGAAAATTTTGCAAATTTTTTGCAAAATCTATACATTAAACATAGGAAACACAAGTGGGTGTTTGCTGCAACGCATGGTTGCAGCGAACAGAACTTAGATTGCTTCTGCCTCTTGGACATCATACAGAATGTCATCCATGGGGTGACGATACATGGGCATAGCGAGCCGCTTCTCATCCAGAATATGGCCGATAAAGCCAATGCTGCGCCCTACGATGAAAAAGGCATTCAGCGTGCCGGATTTGATGAACTCGTCGATTTCTTCTTCGGGATAGCCGAGTGCCCGCCACATATCCACCATCAGAATGCCGATGGTGCCATCGACATTGAGAATCAAATTCTCTTTTTTGCTCGTCGTCAACTGCTCAACCGTCAACGCATAATCCAATAATGGTGTTGCGGGAAAATGCTCCGCAGCGAATTTTTTGAGTCCTTCGACACGCAAGTCGGGATTCTTCAGAGATTTAATTCGATGACCGATACCGGGAATAGGGACGCCTTGCTTTTTCATGTATGAAAGAAACTCGGCCGGACTCAAATCGTGATCGTCGGCATATTTGAAATACTGGGCTGCACCGTCAATGGCGCCACCAAAACGGGGGCCAATAGTCAACAATCCCGTCACAAGAGATTCGACGACCGACTTGCCGGCACGTGCAGTAACTTTTGCATTGTGGGCACCGGAAACTGCCGGGCCATGGTCGGCAACGGTCTTCATGACCGTTTCGATAAACTCGGTTGCCCATTTGGGGTATTGCTTTTTGAACCAAAGCAGCGAAATAACGTCGCCAATCCCTTTGCCGGTATCCGGTGTGGCTACGGAACTGATGGGGAAGCCGGCGTAGGTTGCTTCCTCGCCACGGTCATCGGATATGGTGCAGATAAACTGCTTGGGGCGCCGTATTTTTGGCACGGTGCGGAGTACCGGCTCTTCAATATCGCTGAGGGTCCCCTCGTCGCGAAGTTTGTGGTACACTTCGGCGATCTTTGCGGGCAATTCATTGAATGAGTCGGGCACATAGATGCCGGCTTCGGCCATTGCCTTGTTTTTTGCTTCGGCCGTTTCAGCATCGGCATTGGCCGAAGCACCCGCATGCCCGAACTGCACACCGCTACTAAAATGCTTGGCAATGGTCCCGATACACCATGCAATGATCGGTTTTTTAATTTGGCCCGACTGAACCGCTTCGATCACTTTGTATTCTTCGGTGCCTCCGACTTCACCCAGCAACACCATGTATTTGACATCGGGGTTGGATTCCATGCGCAAAAGATTGTCGATAAACACCGAACCGACAAAACGGTCACCGCCAATTGCAACACCCTCGGCGATGCCGTCCGCATTGATTGCAATGATGTTGGAGAGTTCGTTGAACAGTCCGCCCGAACGCGTCACCAGTCCGCATGAGCCCGTGCGGTGCAGTTTTGAGTTGACAATATTTTCGATGGTACCGCCAATGTTGGCGATCTTGAAGGCGCCTGGAGCGATGGCGCCGACTGTTGCCGGACCGATCACCGTCACACCGGCATCCCGTGCTGCCTGATTCATGGTACGCGCCAAGCGCTCAGGAATCCCCTCGGCAGTGATCATTATGCTACGAAAGCCTCCGATCTTCAATGCTTCCATGGTGACATCATACGCCGTACGAAACGAGGCGAAGTTCAACAGTACATCGGCCTGGGGCTGTGCTGCTTTAGCATCGGCCGTACTGGTATAAAGGGGCACCATGATCTCATCCGGACCATAGAAAAACTTTTCAAATCTGCTGTTGCTGGTTGGGGCAACAATGGCCGCAACAGAAGGGGTTTCCCGTCCAATAGTATAGTCATAATCCAGCATCCGCTGAATCGCGGTTTTGTTATTGTTCCAGAAGATTGCCTGGGTGTCTTTGGTAAATAATCTGCTCATTGGTCTCTCCCTTACTTTTCAAGTGCCATGCGCACAATGTCGGTTACGTGTGTCTCGGGGCCGTACACTTCAATATCCAAGCCCAATCGATCCGCTGCTTCCTGAATATCTTTAAGCCCTTTTTCATAGTTGGGCCCCCCTCGGCGAACGTAAATCTTGGTTTTGTGTGCTTTAAGTTTCTCGGCATAGATTTCAAATGCCTGGATGATGCCCGTAAAGGTTTTGGCCACATCGGTAAAGTTGGCAATGGCACCGCCGATGATCAAAATTTTGCCGCGTGGGTCATCATAGCGGGTCATGAGATCGAAAATTGTCTCGGCATAAAATTTGGTCTCTCCCGTCGTGGGTCCGCCACTGTATTCGCCATAGTTTGCCAAATCCTCGACGCCGGCCATATCGGCAATCGTGTCGGCGTATACGACGGAAGCCCCCCCGCCGGCCACCATGGTCCAGATGCGCCCCATTGGATTGAGGATGGTCAGCTTGAGCGAAGCGCCGGATTTGGCATCTGCGTCGGCAACGGCTTCTTCTTCGGGGGATTTGTCTTCCATCCCGAACGGCGTAGGAAATGCAACATCCCCCCACTGTTCCCGCATCATAAATCCGGCGGTATCATCCAGACGTGCCACCAAGTCCAGGATAGCCATTTCGCCATTATCAAGCATCACGATCGGATTGATCTCCAAATAAGCAAAATTCATATCGCGGTAGAATTTGAAAAACGCAATCGCAAATGAAATAAATGCTTCTTTGTTGGCTGCTGGAATATCTTCCGGCACATGGGAACGTACCATTTTTTCCATATCGCTGTCGGACATGTTGATGGGAATGTGTACTTCGTGGACTTTGTCTTCCCAGCCCTCTTCGACTTCCATACCCCCTTCGGCTGACAGATACAGTACATCATCTTCTCCGACCGTGGTGGCCGAAATGTAATACTCCTGCTCCTGGGTATGGGGCGTAAACGGCTCAACGATGAAGTGTGTCAGGCGTCCGTGCTGCCCGCTGAGCAGCGTTACATCGTGTGACTGCTTTTCATCAATCCATTTGGCGGCGTCTTCCAATTGGACATCACCCGGCTTGTTGACGCGAAACAGCACCAGGTCATTCTTGCCCCGTTTGCCAAACAGCATATCCGGCTTGGCCACAAGCGACTCCTGATTGAGCCACTCAAATCCATGCTCTTTGGCTTGGGCCCGCAACGCATCGCCACTGGTTACCAGTACAGACTTGAATCCATAATGAAAGCCGTCAAAATAGTCGTTCCAATGGTGCGCAAAAATCGCTTTGCCATCGTATTCTCTAATCGCCTTTTGAGCCATTAAATTCTCCTTTGGTTGTTTGAGTTACCGCATTGTATCTTTTGGGGGGTTTGGTTTGTCTATAAGTAAAAAATATTCATGTTATATTCGGAGGAGATGTGTATAATGGAAACAGCCAACGGAAACACGCGTCGCAGATGTGGGTCGCATCCTGTCAAAGTTTCAAAAAATTATCGAGTATTTCGTGTCCGTACTCGCTCATGATCGATTCGGGGTGAAACTGGACGCCATAGATCGGCTTCCCTGTAATCTGAATGGACATGATCGCTTCATCGTCCTTGCTGTGAGATGTCACTTCAATGGCTTTTGGCAGATTGCTCCTGTTGACAGTTAGGGAGTGATATCGGGTCGCCCGGAACTCCGATGGAATCTCATGGAAGATCGGCGTATCGGCATCGATGGCAACCTGCGAAGTCTTTCCGTGCATCATGTTGGCAGCCCGAATAACCTCACCGCCAAAAACCTGCGCAATACTCTGATGTCCCAGGCAAATCCCCATCATCGGTATTTTCGTCTCGGCAAATGCCTCGATCACACCAAGTGTCACGCCGGCATCATCGGGTGTAGCAGGGCCGGGAGAGAGGATGATTTTCTCCGGTTGCAAGCGGCGAATCTCTTCAGCACGCATCGCATCGTTGCGGATCACCCGAAGATCGGCGCCCAATTCACGACAATACTGAACGATATTATAGGTAAAGCTATCGTAATTGTCGATCATCAGCACCATAGAATGCTCCTCTTTGTAAGGTGCCGCATTCTATCATGGGTCGCCTTATGCTCCCGTATAGAGTTGGCGCGGGCGGGCAATCTTGGCGGTGGAATCTTTTTTGAACTCAATCCACTGGGTAATCCAGCCAACGGTACGGCCAATGACGAAAATCGGTGTAAACATCGATTTGGGAATCCCCAATGCCGTCAAAATAACGCCGGTATAAAAGTCAATGTTGGGATAGAGTTTGCGCTGGATAAAATAGGCATCGTTCAACGCCACCTCTTCGATGCGGCGGGCGATTGCCATCAGCTCGGTATCCAAATCCAGCTCATCACGCAGTGCGTCCTGGAGCCCCTTGAGGATCCGGGCGCGGGGGTCAAAGTTTTTGTAAACACGGTGGCCAAAACCCATGAGACGGAATGGATCGTCGGGGTCTTTGGCTTTGGCAATGTATTGCTCGACATGTTCGACGCTACCGATCATTTCCAGCTGGGCAATGACCGATTCGTTGGCCCCGCCATGGGCGCGCCCCCACAAAGCTGCAATCCCGGATGAGATGGCTACATACGGGTGGGCGCCGGTTGAAGCCACACTCCGCACAACCGTCGTGGATGCATTTTGCTCGTGATCAGCATGCAGGGTAAAAATGGTATCAAGTGCGCGGACTTCTACCGCTTTTATTTTGGCTTCTCCTGCAGCGGTACGGTGCATTTTGCCGCCGGGGTAGGCACGCAGCATGGTCAGGAAATTTTCTGTATAACTCAGATCAATATCGGGATAAATCAAAGGAATTCCCAGCGAATGACGATAAGCATAGGCTGCAATGGTCGGGATTTTGGCAATGATGCGGCGTGCCATTTCCTGATACTCCGCTTCATCGCCCATCTCCAGGTGCGCATCGTAAAACGAAGCCAATGCCGTTACCGAAGCGCTGAGTGTGGCCATTGGGTGGGCGTTGTCCGGAAAAGCGTCGAAGAGATTTTTCAACCCCTCATGCAAAAAACTCCGGTGACGCAACTCCAGATCAAAGTTGACCAGCGTGTCGTGATCGGGCAGCGCCCCGTTCAGGAGCAGATAACATGTCTCCAGATAAGTGTGTTCGGTCGCCAACGTTTCGATGGGTATCCCGCGATAGCGCAACTCTCCCTTGCCTCCGTTGATAAAGGTAATGGATGACTGACAGCTGGCCGTTGAGGTAAAGCCGGGATCATACGTAAACATCCCCGTATCGGCAAAAAAAGAACGGATGTCCACGACCGATGGGCCTCGGGTGCCCTTGAGAATCGGATACGTGTATCGGGTATCATTCTGATTGTTGATGAAGGTAAAACTGTCTTGCGCCATTGCAAACTCCTTTGGAAGTCAATATAACAATATATTGTTTATAATAGTACCACAAAATGGGGACTGAAATCAAATGCTAAATACATAGGGCACCCGATGCAGGCATTGTGCGCAATCTACCCATATATTTTCAATGTGTTGTAGAGACTGTCCCGCTCAACCGGCGTGAAGCCCGCATTGCGGATCAACGCGACAAAATCCTCCAACACAATGCCTTCGGCGCTGGACGCTCCCGCTGCAGACTGAATCGATTCTTTCTGAATCGTTCCATCCAAATCATCGGCACCAAATTCCTGGGCAATCAGTGCCAGGCCAATGGTGGATGTCGCCCAGTAGGCTTTGATGTGCGGGATATTATCCAGCAGGATGCGGCTGATCGCATACGTTTTGAGAATCTCCTGGCCGGTGGGATAATCCTGAACGTTCAAAAAATTATTCTCCCGCTGATACACCAGAGGAATAAATGCATTGAACCCTCCGGTTTCATCCTGCAAATCGCGCAGACGCAGCATATGGTCGATCCGGTGGGCACGTGTCTCCACATGACCAAAAAGCATCGTGGCATTGGAGTGCTTTTTTCTGCGATGCCACTGGCGGTGGATGTCAAGCCATCCCCTGGAGCTCACTTTTCCCCTGCAAAGATATTGGCGTACCTGTTCATCAAAAATTTCGGCACCGCCGCCGGGCATGCTGTCCACCCCGGCTTCGATCATTGCATCGAGTACCGCTTCATAGTGAACACCGTCCCGACGATGAATGTAATCCACTTCGGCAGCCGTCATGGCTTTGATGTGGATCGACGGAACGGCACGCCGTACGGCACGAAAAGCATCCAGATACCATGCCAATCCTCCATCGGGATAATGGGCCGAGACAATATGGACTTCTTTGGCCCCCTGCTCCCATGCCTGACGGGCAATGCCGGCAATCTCATCGGCCGACATTGCATAAGGATGTGGATTTTTTCGGCTGGCCGAATAGGCACAAAATTTGCACACATCGGCACAGATATTGGTGGGGTTGATGTGGCGGTTGATGTTAAAATATGCGTGGGTTCCGTACCGTTTGCGGCGCACGGTATCGGCCCATGCCCCCAACACCATCAAGTCCAGATCGTACAGCGCCTCCCCGTCTTTTTGATTGAGACGTATACCGCTGCGTACTTTTTCGATGAGGTCCATGATGTGTCCTGCTGCAAAATTTTGGTATTATAGCATGCTTAGATTTAGGGAGAGAATATCGTGAAAGACCTCAAAACGCGTATCGAGACATTGTTGCATCAGGACGCACCTGATATTCAGATCGCCAAAGTGCTCCGGGAGGACCTCCGGCACTATCGTGAGACCCTCGAGGCATCGTTTGCACAAAGCGGCGGCAAAGACTTTCTTCTCAAACATACCCGAAAAATGGATCAACTGCTTGGATGGGCATACCGCATTGCCGTACGCACTATGTTTGGCAATTATCGGCCGCCGACCAATGCCATCCCCATTGCACTGGTGGCGCTGGGAAGCTACGGGCGCGAACA
>CAZRUT010000053.1:0-7098 GCA_964603215.1 uncultured Nitratifractor sp. | reverse complement strand
TGAGTGCATCACGGGCAATGACGATCTTGTTGACCCCGTCGATCTGCCCCCACATGCTACCCGATGCATCGAAAATAATCATCGCCCTGGGGGCGACCGCCCCCAATAGCGACAATAACATAACGCTCCAAATCCATATTCCACGCTTGATTATTCGTACCATGCATGCTCCTTTGATCACCTTTTTGATGCCGCATTCCATATTGTACAATAAAAAGATGGCAAAGTGGTGGCGTATGATAAATCTTGGCCCAAAATGTACTTTTTTCAAAAAATCCAATGTTTTAAAGGTGCGCATTCGGCCCTGTTATCACTTTTTGGCTATGATGACGGCACAAGGAGGCACGCCCTATGCCCTACTATGTTCTGTTTGACACGGAAACAACCGGCAACCAGCCAGAAGACCGTATTCTGCAGGTGGGGGCCATGATGGTCCACAAAAAAGACGAAGTTGAAATCTATAATGAGCTCTGCCGTCCGCCCCTGCCCATCAAGATCGAAGCCATGGAAGTACACGGGATCACGCCGGAGCTTATCCAGGATAAACCGCCCTATACCCAAACCCGTTTTGCCCAGCGGATCGCATCACTCAACAGTGCGGAAAATTATTTGATTGCCCACAACATCGATTTTGACCTCGGCATGATCGAAAAAGAAGGTTTTCGCAACCGAATGCAGACGATCGACACCGTGCGGTGCGCGCGGCATCTGTTTCCTACGCTTCCTGCGCACCGCCTGCAGTATCTCCGCTATGCGCTCAAGCTTTATCGCAACGAAGCGGAAGAGGCGACCCAAAACGGTATCGTCATCAAAGCCCACGATGCCCTCGGAGATGTGCTGATCCTCAAGCTCCTTTTTGGGCACCTGATCCAGACTGTGCGCGCCGCCTTTCCCGGGATCAATCCGGTTGAAAAACTGGTAAAACTGACCCAGACACCGGTGCTGATTGCGACATTTAAATTTGGCAAATACAAAGGAAAATCGATCGAAGAGATCGCCCGGACCGATGCCGGTTATCTGGCATGGATGCGCAAAAACCTTGATCTCGATGACGACATGCGCTATACACTGGATCAATACATCTCTTAGGAAATCTTGGATATAACTATAAAAAAATATACCGGGGAGCGGTCATGAATGATGCAGCGGGTAGTGGATTGCAGCTTCCCTATCTTGAGATGGGTTCAGGTTTTATGATGGGACTCTCCGTCGGCTATGTGGTGAAAAAAAGCTTCAAGCTCCTTTTGCTGCTGATGGGATTGGTGCTCATTGGTGTTTTTGTCCTGGAGAGCAAAGGGGTCATCACGCTTAACGAAGCCTCCCTGGACCAGCATGTATCGCTGGGAACCGAAATGTTCAAACACTTCCTGACCTTCCTCAAAGTACGGCTGGGTGCACTCAAAATTGCCGGCGGCGTGGGTGCCGCCGCCGGATTTGTCGTCGGCCTCAAGATGGGATAAATGCTCGTCCATATTTGCTGCGCCGTTGACAGCCACTATTTTCTCCAGCGGCTCCGGGAGGACGATCCCGACGAACCGCTGATCGGGTTCTTTTATGATCCCAACATCCACCCCTATAGCGAATACTATTTGCGGCTTCTGGAAGTACGCCGCAGCTGCCGCCTGCTGGGCATTGCGCTGGTCGAAGGGGACTACGACACCGCCGGATGGCTCGCAGCCGTACGCGGATTGGAGCATGCACCCGAAAAAGGAGCCCGATGCAGCGTCTGCTTCGATCACCGCCTGGAGGCAAGTGCCCGGGAAGCCGTCGCACGCGGGGAGAAGCGCTTTACTTCTACACTTCTGACTTCGCCCAAAAAATCTCTCGAGCAGCTCAAAGCGTCCGGAGAAGCACTCGGCCGGCAATACGGCATCACTTTTTTCGCTCCCGACTACCGCAAAAACTCCGGGACCCAGCGACAAAACATTATGGCAAAATCGGCGCGCCTCTATCGGCAGGATTATTGCGGATGCGTTTTTGCCCTGCAACAGCAACGGGTGAGCCAGGCGCGCCTCAATGACGAAATGCTTTCGCCCGTCTCCGGACAAATCCAACCCGAATCGATTGAAGAACGGATCGCCCTCTATACTGAGCGGATGCGTCTTGAAGAAGCCGGGATTCCCTACACCATTACCCGAAGCCGCTTCCTCAACTGGCGCCTTCTGTCCGCGCACGTTCGGATGCGCGCGATGCCGATAGCCGCCCACGTTCTCCCCTATTCAACCCTCAAAAAAACCCATACGCGTGGGCGCATTGAGGCGGCCACAGGCACAGTACACCATTTCAATCGGGATGCAGTCAAATGGATCACTGTCGCCACATACAATCACGAGGTGCAGACCAATTACGATTCCGTCCGGGCATTGATGGCGGCACCGCCGCCCTTTGAGACGGAGGTGGCACTGCGCCGGCATCTTCTCACGTCACCGTACGATCTGAGCACCATACTGGTGGTCGATGCGATACCGCACGGCACGATCGAACTCACCCTGGATGCCAGAGTATATGAAGATGTTCGGGATGTCTTGGTACGCGGCGATTAATCCCGCATTTACTTGTTTTGGGTAGAATACTCCCATACATTACCCGAAGGATTTTGTGTGCAATATGATATTAATGCCATCAAAAAAATACTCCCCCACCGTTTTCCGATCCTCCTTGTGGACCGTGTTGTGGAATTCCATGCCAATACTTCCATTGTAGCCTACAAGAACATCACCGCCTCGGAGCCGATTTTCGAAGGCCACTTTCCGGATCAGCCTATCTA
The DNA here is from genome assembly GCA_964603215.1 of uncultured Nitratifractor sp. Classification (GTDB taxonomy): domain Bacteria; phylum Campylobacterota; class Campylobacteria; order Campylobacterales; family Sulfurovaceae; genus S017-3. The sequence continues at coordinate 4,331 of CAZRUT010000053.1, read as the reverse complement.
CCCCGGTATCTACATGATAGAAGGGATGGCACAGGCTGGCGCCATTTTGGCATTTGAAAGCCAAAACAAAGAAGGGATCAATGTTCGGGGGAAAATCGTCTATTTCATGAGCATTGACAAAGCCAAATTTCGGGTACCGGTCACGCCGGGCGATCGCCTGGAGTATCGCATCAACGTCCTCAAAACCAAAGGGACGATCTGGGTACTCGAAGCCACAGCGTATGTTGACGACAAACGGGTAGCCGAAGCGGAACTCAAAGCCATGATTGCAGACCAATAAAAGGATGTCAATGAAAAAGTGCAGCTTTTGCGACAGCCTGGAGCGTGAAGAAAACCCGCTGATTGCCGGCAACAATGCCTATATTTGCTCCCACTGTATTGTTTCAGCACACAAGATTCTTTTCGGAGATGAAGACATTCATCCATCGGGTGCATTTGATATCAATATGCTGACCCCCAAAGAAATCAAAGCCCATTTGGATGCATATGTGATCGGACAGCATCGCGCCAAAAAAACCCTCTCGGTCGCCGTGTACAATCACTATAAGCGGATTTTGAAACGCACCAACGATGACGATACCGAGATCGCAAAATCCAATATTTTGTTGATTGGACCGACGGGAAGCGGCAAGACATTGCTGGCACAAACGATTGCCCGCTTTTTGGATGTTCCTATTGCCATCACGGATGCAACCAATCTGACCGAAGCCGGTTACGTAGGTGAAGATGTCGAAAACATCCTTTCCAAACTGCTCCAGTCGGCCGATGGTGATATCGAGCGGGCCCAGCGGGGCATCGTATTCATTGACGAGGTGGACAAAATTGCCCGCATGGGCGAAAACCGCTCCATCACCCGGGATGTTTCCGGCGAAGGAGTCCAACAGGCTCTGCTCAAGATTATCGAAGGTGCCATTGTCAATATTGCCCCCAAAGGGGGGCGCAAACATCCCAATCAGGATTTTATCCAAATCGATACGGCCAACATTCTGTTCGTCTGCGGCGGCGCTTTTGATGGACTCAATGATATCATCAAGCGCCGCATCGGCGGCAACACATTGGGATTTGGCCAAATCAAACGTAGCAAGCGCGAAGAAGATGATATGCTGCACGAAGTGGAACCGGACGATCTGGTGATGTACGGATTGATTCCGGAACTGATCGGCCGTCTTCATATTACCGCCACACTCGAACAGATCACCGTGGAGGACATGGTCCGCATCCTGACCGAACCGAAAAATGCTTTGGTCAAACAGTATCAGAAACTTTTTGAACTCGACGGGGTCCTGTTGACATTTGAGCCCGAGGCGCTAGACGCCATCGCCCAAAAAGCCATTGAGCGCAAAACCGGTGCACGCGGTCTGCGCACCATCCTGGAAGAGATCCTGCTGGAGATCATGTACCAGCTGCCCGAACTCAAGGATTATGAAGTGGTGATCACGCCGGAAGTGGTCGCCAAGCATGCCGATCCGCTCTACATGAAAAACAAAAAAAGCGCATAACAAGGAAGTAATCAGGATGGGATTTTTCAAAAATTTATTCGGAACATTCTCCAAAGACTTGGCCATCGACCTGGGGACCGCCAATATTTTGGTGCTGGTCAAAGGGCAGGGCATCAGCATCAATGAGCCATCAGTTGTCGCCATTCAGGTGGACAAGCATGGCCAGGAGAAGGTTCTGGCAGTGGGACACGAAGCCAAAGAGATGGTGGGGAAAACGCCGGGCAATATCAAAGCGATCCGCCCCATGCGGGATGGCGTGATTGCCGACTTCCAAGTGACGGAACTGATGATTGAACACTTTATCAACAAAGTGCATGGCCGCAAAATGTTTTCCGCGCCCCGCATTGTTATTTGTGTCCCCTATGGACTGACGCAGGTCGAACGCAAAGCGGTGCGCGAGTCGGCCATCAATGCCGGCGCCCGTTCAGTGTACCTGATCGAAGAGCCGATGGCAGCCGCCATCGGTGCCGGCTTGCCCATCCGTGACCCCAATGGGAATCTGGTGGTTGATAACGGAGGGGGCACCACCGAAATCGGCGTGATTTCACTGGGGGGGCTTGTGTTGAGCAAATCCATCCGTGTTGCCGGCGACAAGATTGACGCGGCGATTATCGATTATGTCAAAAAGAAGTTTAACCTTCTCATTGGCGATCGCATTGCCGAAGAACTCAAAATCAAAATCGGCACGGCCGTGAAACTTGACGAAGAACTGCGCACGCAAGTGCGGGGGCGGGATCAGGTCGAGGGGATCCTGACATCTATTGAGGTCAGCAGCGAACACATTCGCGAAGCGATCGAAGAACCACTCCGGCAAATTGCCGAGGCGCTCAAAAGTGTACTGGAAGAGACACCACCCGATCTCGCCGGCGATATTGTCCTCAATGGCGTCGTCCTGACCGGAGGCGGCGCCTTGATTCGCGGCTTAGACAAGTTTTTGTCGGATGCGGTGAAATTGCCGGTTTATATTGCCGAGGATCCACTGCTGGCTGTCGCCAAAGGGACGGGCAAGGCATTGGATGAGCTGGACCTTTTGCAGCAAACGTCCTTTGATGAAGAATAAGGTCCAACAGCGTCAATGAAATCACGTATCGTTTTTTTATTGGTTCTGGTATTGGTATTGTTTATCCTGATTACCCGTAGCAACCATACGATTCAGGATACGATCCTGCATTTCATTACGCCCATCAAACAGGATTACAAAAGCCTCACCCGATCGGTCAAGGATCGCGGACAGAGTTATATCTTCCAAAAAGAAAACATTCAACGCCTGACAAAAGACAATAAAGTGTTGCGCAAGTACCTCCTGGAGCAAACCCACTATCTGCAGCAAGTTTCCAAACTGTACCAAAAAATACCTTCCCTCGAAAAACTTCCGCACCGCAGCATTGAGCTGGTCAATACGGTTTCATACATTCGCCTGAACAGTTTCAACGAAATTATGCTGACGCGCCCCGGCAAGGCCAAACTCAAAGAGGGGAAACTCTATGGATTGATTCAGGGGGATGTCGTCGGCGGTACGGCGGTCTTGCGCGGTGATCATCTCTATGGATATCTGAGTTCCAACGCACGATGCCGCTTTGGCGTTTTTATCGGCAAGAACCGCTCTCCGGGCATTGCCGAGGGGGTGGACAGCAATACGATGGTAATAAAATTTATCCCAAAATGGGCCAAAGTGGAAGTGGGCACCAAAGTAGAGACCAGCGGATTGGATGGGATCTTTTTTGCCAATGTTCCCGTGGGTACCGTCAAAGATGTCAAAATCGAGAACAGTTACAAGACGGCTTATGTCAAAACCTACAACGACACCCTGCATCCGGAATACTATTTTTTGATTACGGATCCGACGCCATATCTCACGGCATCGTACGATAACAATACCACCCATTTCGATGAAAAATTCACGCATCAAAACGCACAGGCAAAAGAGGATTTGGCAAGCAGAGAAGTGAGCAGTATCCCCGAAGCCGTCCAGACACTGGAGAGCACCGTCGATCCGGCAGAATTTGAAATCCCCACCGAGACGGCTGCGGCACCGCCACCGAAACCCCCGGTTGTCCTGCACCATCCAAAACCGAAAAAACGGAAGCGCAAGCCCGCCAAAGTTTCTGCGCCTCCACCGAACAAACCGGAGCAGACACCTGTCGATGTTGTTGTGCCCGAGCCCAAGCCAAAACCGAAAAAACGCTCTGCGATGGATTTCATCAACGGGAGATGATTTTAGCCCGCCTCTAACCTCTCGTGCGGTATAATGTCCAACTAAAATCAGGATCCCCTCCATGCCAAAACGCAACGATATCCATACTGTTTTATTGATCGGTTCCGGACCGATTGTGATCGGTCAAGCCTGTGAATTTGACTATTCCGGAACCCAGGCGGCCAAAACACTCAAAGCATTGGGTTATCGCGTCGTTCTGATCAACTCCAACCCGGCCACCATCATGACCGATCCGGAATTTGCACACCGCACCTACATCGAACCGATCAGCGAAGATGTGATTGCACAGATCATCGCCAAGGAGCATGTGGACGCAATTCTGCCCACAATGGGGGGGCAGACAGCACTGAATGTTGCGATGAGCATGCACGAAAAAGGGATGCTTGACGGGGTGGAATTTCTCGGCGCCAACCCCGAAGCAATCAAAAAAGGGGAAGACCGGCAGGCATTCAAGGAAGCGATGCAAAAGATCGGTATGGATCTGCCCGTTTCCCGCTATGCCTACACCATGGATGAAGCGTTGCAGGCGGCCGGAGAGATTGGCTTTCCCCTGATTGTCCGCGCTTCATATACATTGGCCGGCGGTGGATCGGGGGTCGCCTACAACATGGATGAAT
>CAZRUT010000052.1:0-7222 GCA_964603215.1 uncultured Nitratifractor sp. | reverse complement strand
TGCTTCCGGCAGGTTTGGATATGATACTCCAATGGTATGTCATCGCATCCCCGTCCGGATCGGAACTCCCCGACCCATCGAGTGCAACTGTCGCACCCTTTGTCACCGATTGGTCGGCTCCGGCATTGGCGACGGGGGCGTGATTGGTGCTTGCGGCATCGGCTGCCGTAATCTTCACCGTATCAGCCGCAGAGTCTATGGTGCCGTCATTAACGACAAGAGAGACTGTATAGACACCGTCTTTGTCTGCGGTAAAAGAGGGTTTAGATGCCGTAGCACTTGAGAGTGCCGCACTGCTGCCACTGGGTTTGGAGCTCAATGTCCATGTGTAGGTCAGTGTGTCATTATCCTCATCGCTGCTGCTCGTGCCATCGAGTGTGACTGTTGATCCAGTAGAAACAGTTTGATCGGCTCCGGCGTTGGCGACGGGGGTGTGATTGGTGCCACCTCCGCCACAAGCACTCAGCAAAATCATCATCGTGGCTACCAAGAGCCACATTATCCAGTTGTTCCGTTTCATGATGTACTCCTTTTGGGGTCGAAATACTCTATTGTACACCCTAATTGTGATATAAGAGTGATATTGTGAAAAATGAATACAAATTGGGAAATCGAGCAGGATGAAGTCGCGGGGGTATTGTGTCGGGCAACCCGATTCATGACTCCGATATGTGTTGTGTGTAGCTGGAAAAACTCCAGTTGGACTTTCCGCCCTTTTCAATCGGCTTCCAGCCGCGTTTTTTGAGGCTTTTTGCAATAAAATGATTCAAGGCACCGTGCCCCATAAGTGCAACATCACCGTGGATTTCGGCATAAGCGATCAGTTTGGCGGCCGCGCGGTCGGCCCCCAGAACAAGGCGGCGCATGGAGCTCTGAGGCCACAAGGAGCCAAAAAGTGCACGGAGTCGGAAATATATCAGCCATTGCATCGGCCGCAGCCGCACTGGCGGCGCCCAACCCGACGGAACAGGCGCTTCGTCAAACAGTGTATCGGCCGTATCGGGCACCCTCCCCAGTCGTGCCAGCGAATCGGTCGTGCGGCGCAGGGAGCTGGCGACAATCCAGCGCACCGAAGCCATCTGCATCACCAGCGTTTTGGGAGGCGGCGCCGTATCGATGGGTGCCCGATCGTAGTGCCGAATCCATGCATCGAGCTCCCCGATACGCAAGCGCGTCTCCCAGTCGGTCTGCACGGGCGCATGACGAATCAGTGTGATGGTCATGGGTTATTTGTACCGCTGGATATCGGGAGGCTCGGGTGCAACATAAGTGTGACCCAGCAGGCTGATCGAGGCCGCATGAAGCAACATGCGTTTGGCACGGGTCGGGCTGCCGTATTGTTCATCACCGATGATGGGATATCCCGCATGGGCCAAATGGACACGGATCTGGTGGGTGCGGCCGGTATCGATGCGGATGGCTACTTTGGATTTTTTGCCCTGCACGGTATCGGGCACTACCCGAGTGTGGGCCGGCTTGCCCCGCTTGGCATCAATTTTTGAGAAGGCTTTCCCCCGCTTGACCGTATGGATCGGTGCATCGATTTCCAAGGGTTCGTAGAGCACCCCATCCACCCAGGCGACATAGTGCTTGGTGACGCGCCGACGTCGAAATGCTTCGACTGCCCGGCGGACAAATGCTGCATTGCGCCCCAGCAGCAGAATGCCGCTGGTTTCCCGGTCGAGGCGGTGAAGCAGCTCGGCCCCCTCAATCGCATCCTGAATTTCATAGCTATCCACCTGCGCGGGTTTGTTGACGGCTACAAGATCGTCATCCTGATACACGATCACAATGTCTGCCGGCATTTCGATCCGAAAACGGGTCTCTTCGGCAAGCTCTGCCCGGGCAATTTTCACCTTGCGGTCCGCAACATAAACCAGGCCGCGGTCAATGAGCTCTTTGGCTTTTTTATTGGAAATCTGCTGCTGGGCAGCGAGGAGTTTGTATGCTTTTTCGGTGGACATGGTCTCTCCTTGTTGGGGGGGTCGACCCTGGGCGGCCGGAGACAGAATTAGAGGTGCCCTATACTGGCTCCGCCAACATGGATTCAAGCCATGGCGCAAAACGATCCGACGGAGGAAAGGCCACAATCTTGATCTTGCTGTTGGTCCCGGATTGAATCGTGACGGACCGCTTCGGAACCTTGAATTGCTTGGCGAGGAAGGCAATCAGCTCTGTGTTGGCTGCCCCTTCGACCGCCGGGGCAGCGAGGCGTATCTTGATCGCATCCGTACCGTACCGGCCGGCAAATTCACTGCGACTGGCAGAAGGCTGTGCTTTGATCCGGAGGGTGATGCGCTGGGAATCAGCAGTATAAAACATGCACAAACCTATTCAATAGCCAATCTCCAGAATCCGGTTATGCTTCGGGGTCCGCATCCGGCTGCTGCTCGAGATAGAGGATGCGGCCGCAATGGGTGCACGTCGTGATCTCATCGCCTTTGATGACTTCGGAATAGGTTTTGTCGCTGATCTTCATGTAGCACCCGTAGCACGCCTGTTTGCGCACCGGAACCACCACTGTGTTGCCCGCCCAGCGGCGAATCTTTTCATAAAAAGCCAGCACTTTCCGATCGATGCTGAATGTACGCTCTTCCCGCTCTTTGAACAGAATCTGTTTCTCCTGGTCGATCGCAGCAAGTTCGGCTTCTGCTTCCTGTTTGGCGGCTTCGACCGATGCACTGGTTGTGTCGAAATCTGCCTGGATTTCTGCTTCCTCGTCAGCCTTGGTGGTGTTGACTTTGCCCAGACGCTCTATCTCTTCGTTGGCAAATGTCAGTTTCTCCTTGGCAATCTCCTCTTCGATGGAAAGGGCTTTCATTTCCTTTTCGTTGGTGATGGCTTTGTTCTTTTTGGCAATGCTTTTGAGCTGCTTGTCCAGCGTTTTGATTTGTTCTTCGTAGGCAGCGATTTTGGTTTGATTGTCCTCGATCTGCTTCTGAATGAGTGCCAGGCGATCGGCCACGGCATTGCGTTTGGACTCTTCGCGGGTGATTTTGCTGCGCGCCGCTTCGATTTGGGGGGCGAAACTGTCGAGTTGTTTGTCGGTTTTGGAGAGGGCAATCAGCGCTGTAAGATACTGGCTCAATAAAAATCCTTTGGTAAAAATGTCGGGTTTGGTGCGGGCATGGCTCTACGCCACCCGGAAGGGGTTTTCTGATGGCATGATTATAGCCAAAATCCCTAAATTCTCCAACAAGCCCTGCATCAGCGGCCCAAAATACCGCTCGCTCTCATAATGCCCGATGTCCACCAGCATCCGCCCTTCGGCATGGGCTTTCATGGCATCGTGGTACTTGATATCGCCGGTCAGAAAACAGTCCGCCTGTACCGCATCCATCAGTGACGCACCCGAACCTGTGGTCAGCGCGACGGATCGGATCGGTTCCGCATGGCCGACAACCCTGAGGACCGACAGACCCAGCCGCTCCTTGATCATCGCCAGCAATGCCTGCTGCTGCCATGCTCCACGGGCGATGCAAACAAAGTCCTGCTCTGCATCGATGGTGAACCCCAGCACCTTTTCAAAGACATAGCGGTTGAGATGGGTGGTGTCAAAATGGGTGTGCATGGCAATGCAGGATTGCCGCTTGCGAATCATTTTCTCGATCAGGTTGGCCGGATAACGGGCAAAATCCAAGGCCGTAAGCCCCGTGAAAATCAGAGGATGGTGCACCACAAACACGGTTCCCTCTTTTGCCGCATCGATCATCGCCGCATCGATATCCAGCGATACCGCCACCTCCGACACTTCACGCCCCATCTCCCCCACAATCAACCCCGAATTGTCCCATTGCTCCTGCAATGCAAAAGGGCTGATGTTGTCTAAATGATTGTATAGCTCCTGCACGGTCATGGTTGTATCCTTTGCGTAGATTCCGGATGCGTCATGATACCATAAATGGGGACGCCCATGTCATGCGGACCGGCCCAGTGACCAACCCGTCATCACACGGATAGCGTGTGTGTGTGCACTCTTTCTTCCCGTGCTGCTTCCTGTTCTTTGTAGCGTTCGGCGCATCCAATTGAGAGCTCCCGTACTTTGAGAATGTAGTTTTGTCGTTGCGCCTGGGAGATGGCTTTGCGGGCATCAAGGATATTGAATGCATGCGAAGCGATCATACACTGGTCGTATGCCGGCAGGGGGAGTCCGGCATCCAGGCAGGCCTTGCATTCAGATACAGCGTCATCGAAATGGCGAAACAGCATATCGGTATTGGCAACTTCAAAGTGATATTTGCTGAATGCGTACTCGCTCTCTTTGTGCACATCGGCATATGTTGTTACCGCATCGCCGTTGCGGTTCCAGACGATATCGAACACACTCTCGACCCCCTGCAGATACATGGCCAGCCGCTCCGTGCCGTATGTAATTTCTACCGCCACCGGATCGCACGCAATACCGCCTACTTGTTGAAAATAGGTAAACTGTGTCACTTCCATCCCATCCAGCCAAACCTCCCAGCCAAGTCCCCAGGCACCAAGCGTGGGTGACTCCCAATTGTCTTCGACGAAGCGGATATCATGTTCCTGAAGGTTGAGCCCCAGATACTCCAGCGACGCCAGATACTGTTCCTGAATCGTGTCCGGACTGGGTTTGATCAGTACCTGAAACTGGTAATACGCGCCCAGACGATTGGGGTTTTCGCCATACCTTCCATCCGTCGGACGGCGGCTTGGTGCCACATACGCAGCCGCCCAGGGCTTGGAATCCAGACTGCGCAGCAATGTCGCAGGATGAAAGGTCCCCGCCCCCGAAGGGATGTCATAAGGCTGCACGATATTGCAGCCCTGCTCTGCCCAGTATTGCTGGAGTTTGAGTAGCAGCTCACTGAAGGTGATGGCATGGGTGTTCATTTACAATCCTAATAATGTGTCAATGCTCTTTTGATCAAATCCGCAAATCCATTTCGAGCCGATCATGACGACCGGGACACCGCGGCATCCGTGGCGTTCACAGTCTTTGGCCGCTTTGGCATCTTGGGTAATGTCGATCTCCTTGAAGCGCACCTTGTGTTTGCGCATGTGTGCCTTGGCCGTGTTGCACCATTTGCAGGTGGGTGACGTGAAGAGCACAACCCGTTTTGGTCTTTTTCTTGTTTCCATAATGGAGCACCTCCGTACTAAAAATTTTCGTGAAAGTCTATATGAAAAACTTTAACCATTGGTAACATCGTTACAAAAGTACTTCAACTTCACTGGAATCAAGTTCCACTTTTTTGGCTTTGGAAATGCGGTCTTCCTGGAGTTTGATGCGCAGTTCGTTGTCATCGAGCGCCAAAATCTGCACCGCCATATAGGCAGCATTGACGGCACCGGCTTTGCCGATTGCCAGGGTGCCGACCGGCATCCCCGCGGGCATCATGACCGTACTCAGCAGCGCATCCTGTCCCTGCAATTCTCCGCCGGCCAGCGGTACCCCCACGACCGGCTTGGTGGTGGCAGCTGCCACGGCACCGGCCAGATGGGCTGCCATCCCGGCTGCGGCGATAAAGACTTGCGCCCCTTTTTCCTCGGCCTGGCGGATATATGTCTGGGTCCGTTCGGCGCTGCGGTGGGCCGATGAGATTACCAGCTCGTAGGGGACTCCGAACTTTTTGAGTGTTTCGGCGCACTCTTTCATGACCGGGTAATCGCTTTTGCTTCCGATGATAATCGATACAAATTTCATGGGTGTTTCTCCTCTCCTTTTTGGGGGTAGCGTTGGTGGGCGGCGGCTTCGGGGCGCAAGCCTTTTTTGGCTTTGGCCTCCTGAATATCGCGGCGCAAAATGGTGTAGCCGGGCACAGGGGCCGGCAACAGGATATCATGAAGATCCCCGCTGTGGATGCACGCAAACGTTTTGCCGTCCGTTGCAACAAGTTTTTTGATTGTCAGCCACCAGGTCCCGGCCGCGAATGTGATGGTACCGTAGTCATGCTCTATCGGCGCAAGCACCGCCCCGACCGGCAAAACAATCTCAAGCCGGTCGCCAACACAGGTTTTGTCTTTGCAACGCCAGGTTTGGCCGTCTTCTCGAACCAGTGCCGCCACCTGATGGGTGCCGTCCCGGATGGTAAATACCGTCGATTGGGTGTCGGTACGTTCGAACGGTCGGGAAATGAGATACGCATCGGTAAAACCGCGGTTCTGGGTCGTCTCCAGTTCTGCCTGATACCGACCGGCTTCAAACACCCCGGCATACCAATCATCGATTGCATGGCGGTAGGCCCGGGTGACGATCCCCACATAATAGGAGGATTTGGTCCGCCCTTCGATTTTGAGTGAGTCGACAATACCGCTGGATAGAATCTCATCGATATGGGCAGCGAGATTGAGGTCTTTGGCATTCATAATGTACGTCCCGACACCGTGTTCTTCGAGAAGAAATGTGGTGCCCGTTGCGCGGTTATGGGCGTAGAGCTCATAAGGGAAGCGGCAATCATTGGCACAACTGCCCCGGTTGGGAACCCGACCGGTTTGCAAAGCCGAAATCAGGCACCGGCCGCTGTAGGCAAAACACATCGCCCCGTGCACAAACACTTCCAGCTCCATCTGTGGCAGGGCATGCTTGATCGCTTCGAGATCGCGCAGGCTGATCTCCCGGGCGGCGATGATCCGCCGGACACCCATTTCGGCATACACGTGCGCATCGTACACATTCATGACATTGGCTTGCGTCGAGAGGTGTATCGGAATCTCCGGGGCAATACTGCGCACCATCCGCACCACGCCGGGAGATGCCACGATAAAAGCATCGGGCTTCAGCTCGGCCATGGCGGCAATGTGACGTTCGTACGATCCAAGTTGTGCATGAAACGGGAAACCGTTGACCGTACAATAAACCTGTTTGCCCCGTGCGTGGGCATAGGCAATCCCTTCGGCAAAGCTCGGGGCATCAAACTCTTTGCCGGAGCGATTGCGGAGTGAAAAGCTGCTCGTACCGCCGTACACGGCATCGGCACCGTATGCCAATGCCAGTTTGAGCTTGTCAAGATTGCCGGCAGGCGCGAGAAGTTCTACATGAGTATCCAAAAGGTCATCCTGCTTTATGATAAAGGGCATCTCTAATAACAGGTCACACGCACAATGGGCTTTGCGCATGCAAGGTTTTGCAAGCGGCTTTCACGTCCTGGCCAACGCCAAGATGCATTGTGAAAGATTGCGTTTGCAAAGCCCACCCTGTGGGCATTACCTATTATTAGAGGTGCCCTGAAGACGAGTCTACACTAAAGGTGGTTAA
>CAZRUT010000051.1:0-7232 GCA_964603215.1 uncultured Nitratifractor sp. | reverse complement strand
GGCATAGTTGGCTGCTTCGGAAAACGTACGGACCAGTGCGGGGATGTTTTCATGAATGCTGCCGCTCATGCTCTTCATGTAATCGGGGATGTTTTTGGTCCCCACTTCTACCACCAGCGCTTTAATGCCTTTGGAGTAATAATATTCACGGCCGCTTCCGCTGATCAGACGTGCGGGAGGCTTGCCACGGTGAATGCCATATTTTCGGCCGGTAATTTTGACAAATTCATCGTTCATGTTGGCGGCCAGAACGTTCATATCGGTTCCGTCAAGTTCTGCTTCATGGGTAAACGTATGGGCCGGAAAAAATACATTGCCCTGCGAATGGTAATCCAATGCAATGGTGATGTTGGGGTGTGCGTCCACAAAGGTTTTGATCGCACGGGTCTCTGCTTCCGAAAAAGGCTCCTCGCCCCCATAAACATTGGAAGACGTATTGCTGTTTTTGACAAACCCGATTGAAAAATTACGATTGAGATCGACGCCGATGGTGCCGTCATGGTTTTTGCGACGATTTTTCCGCCAGAAGGAGAAATGCTGGCGCGAATATTCGTACCCGTCGGGGTTGAGGCAAGGGACCATGTAGCAGGTGGAACGATCCAGCGACCGCTCCAGTACCGGATCGATGTGCTGGTTTTGGACAACATGATCGATAAATTTCAGTGCCAGCTCCTGGCCGATCCATTCCCGGGCATGAATGCTCCCCGTATAGAGCATCGCCGGCTTCGTATCGGCAAGCGCTACGCCGTTGGAAATTTTGGCCAAAACAATATCCCGCCCCTCAAATGTCGTCCCAATTTTAACGATTTTGATCAGCTGGGGATGTGCGCGCTCCATTGCATACAGGAAATCCAGGCTCTCTGCATATGACCGATATTGATTTTTCATGATGTTGAAAGCTTTCGTCTATTTTTTTGTGCGCATTTTACCCAAATTATGATCGCAGACAATTGAAGTGTCCATTATGGTAAAATAGCACGCATGTACGAACAATACAAAAAAGCCATCGAAAGTTCCAATATTGTATCACGAACCGACATCCACGGGATCATCACGTTTGTCAATGACGAGTTTTGTGCCATTTCCGGTTACCATCGCGACGAATTGATCGGTCGTGACCACAACATCGTCCGTCATCCGGATGTCCCCGATGAGACATTCAAGCGCCTATGGGATGCCATCCTCGACAAACAAACCTACCGTTCCACTGTCAAAAACCTTGCCAAGGACGGCAGTACGTTCTACGTCAATACCACCATTACACCCATTCTGAATGCGCAGGGGGAAATTGATGAATTCATTGCCATCCGTTACGACGTCACCAAGGAGATCGTACTCCAAATGCAGCTTCAGCAAAAACAGGAAATGCTGCTGTGGCAATCCCGTTTTGCTTCACTCGGACACATGATGGCCAGCATTGCCCACCAGTGGCGCCAACCGCTTACCGAGCTCAGCCTCTCGCTCTACAATATGAAAAAAGCAGCGTTGTCGCATCGCCACGACGACCTTGTTGCCATCCATCACGAAACCCGAAAAATCATCCAGTCGATGTCCCAAACAATTGACGATTTTCAAAACTTTTTTAAGCCCGAAAAAGAGAAGGAGCCTTTTCGGCCGCTTGTCAGCATTGATAATGCACGCTCACTCCTCCACAAAGCCCTCAAAAAAGAAGCCATAGCGTTCACCGTATCGGCCGACGAACAGGTCACGATCCTTGGTATCCAAAATGAACTGACCCAAGTGCTTGTCAATCTAATCCAAAATGCCAAAAATGCCCTGATGGCGCATCGAACTTCGGGCCGCTACATCCGCATCACGGTTTCCCAAAAGGCAGAGCATGTTATGATTGCCGTCGAAGACAACGGCGGCGGCATTCCCCCCGAAATCGTGGGGCAGATTTTCGAACCCTATTTTACGACCAAGCACACCAGTCAGGGAACGGGGCTGGGGCTGTTTATGTCAAAACTCATCGTCGAAAAAAGCCTCAACGGTACTTTGCGCATCGTACCATCCGAATCGGGCGCCCGCTTTGTCATTACCGTACCTGCCACAACCGAGGAGTCCGCTCATGCCATGCCAACACGCTCTGAATAATCTCACGATTTTGCTTGTTGAGGACGAACAGAAGCTTGCCCGTCTTTTGCGCGACGCTATTGGCGACCATTTCAAGCAGTTTGCACTTGCATACGATGGAAAAGCCGGGTTGGAAGCTGCACGCCGCCTCCGGCCGGACATGATCATCACGGACATCACTATGCCCCGCATGAACGGGCTGGAAATGAGCGCCGCCATCCGCAAGATATTCCCTGCATTGCCGATCGTGATTTTGAGCGCCTACAGCGAAAAAGAGTACCTCCTCAAAGCCATCGATGCCGGCATCACCAAATACCTCATCAAGCCCTTTGACCCCGATGAGTTGTTGGCATTGCTTTGCGCTGTGTCCCAAAAACTTGCCCAGACTCGGCGCCGACCGCTGATGCCTCCCTTCCAGTTTGACCCGGACGAGCAAAAGCTGTTTCGCGACAACACCATGGTACGATTAAGCCAAAGAGAAGCCTTGTTTATTGATTCACTCCTCTCGGCCCCCAACCGGTTTCTCGCTTCTGGCGCGATCAAAGAGCGCCTCTGGGACGGTGCAGATATTTCCGATGAGCGCTTGCGTGTCTTCATCAATCGCCTCCGCCGCAAGACCCATCCCGACTTGATTCAAAACATTGTGGGCCAGGGATACCTCCTGCAAACCCACGCCCCAGAGAAGCAGAACTGATGATGCGTTTCATTCTCCTCGTGTTCCTTGCACTCAGCATGCTGGATGCCCGCTCGAGCAAACACTATGATGCCCTGATCGCGCAGGCAGAACGCCATGCAGCCCCGCATGCACGCACCGTGCTTGCAGTCGCCCGACGCATGGTAACGCAGGAGGTTATTGTACGCGGCTCCTGCTGGGATTATCTCAACGCAGTATTCCTTCGGGCCGGCTTTCCCGCTGCACAACGCCGGATCGTCTATGCATCCGACCGCACCGGTCCCTATGCCGAACCGGCCCGCCTCCAACCTGGTGACTGGCTCTATTATGTCAACCACAGTTACGGTGACATCGAACACAGTGGGCTGTTCGTCGGATGGGTCCATCGTGCCCGCATGCAGGGGCTCATTCTCAGCTACGGGGGTGAGCATCGCAACAAGCCCGGCCGCTATCGTGTGTATGATTTGCAAAGCGTTTATCGCATCATGCGTGTGCCATAATATGACCCATCTCCCCTGCAACGCTTCGTCGGACACCATCCTGTGGCTACGGGATCCGTTATGAACGCCATCATCCTCCTGTTGATCCTCTCGGCTACCCTGTGGCTCTCCCCATTCATCGCCAGGATCGTGCGCGTCCCAACCGCGCCCACGGAGATTATTCTGGGATCGCTGCTTGCCGATGCAGGGTTGGTAGAACACCACGCTTACTTTGACCTTATTGCCGACGTCGGATTTCTCTACCTGATGTTCCTTGCCGGCCTCGAAGTCAATCTCAAGCAGATCGGCAAGGGCTCCAGAGAGACCCTCAAAAAATCGGCATTGTTTGTGATCAGCCTTGGGGTACTGGCAAGCGCCATCGGTATCGCGCTGCATTTCAATCCCATTGTCATTCTCTCACTGCCCCTGATCTCCATTGGCCTGCTCGCTCCGTTGGTCAAAACATACGGCAAGGAGGCCCACTGGCTGCAACTGGCATTTGTTGTTGGGGTGTTGGGCGAAGTGGTCAGTATCGCAGCTTTAACCCTTTTTGATGCCGCAAGCAGTGTTGGGTTTGGTGCCGAACTGGCGCTGGAGATTGGTTACCTTCTCTTCTTTCTTTTTGGCATTTATCTTCTGTATCGACTCCTGCATCTCCTTTTCTGGTGGTACCCCGAATTCAAATCAATCCTCATGCCCCGCCTGGACACATCCGACCAAGATGTGCGCATGGCCATGGCGCTCTTTTTTATCCTCATCGCCATCATGCTGCTGCTGCACCTCGAATTGGCACTGGGCGCTTTCATTGCCGGCGTCGCAATCTCCGCTTTTTTTCACCATCAGAAAGCGTTGGAAGCCAAACTCTCCAGTTTGGGCTTTGGATTTTTGATCCCTATTTTTTTCATTCATGTCGGCGCGTCATTTGATCTCGCATCGCTCCGTACGCCGCATGTCGTCACCGGAGCACTGCTGATAACCGCCGTCATGTTTGGGATGCGTCTGCTGGCTGCATTTTATTTGCGCACCGTGATCGACAAGCGAAGCGCATTGATGGTGGCTCTGGCGCTCTCCATGCCCCTCACGCTGCAGGTGGCGGTGGCCACCATTGGTTACACGACCCAGCATATTGATATGCTCACGTACTATCAAATGATTCTCGCAAGCCTCTTTGATGTTGTGCTGGGCATGGTGGGCATCAAAATGCTGCATGCTTCCATCCGAACAACGGCGACTCATAGAGAAGAATCGTCGTTGAGCTGAATCAGTTCGAAATATTTTTTTTGAAGTTTTTGGTTGGAAAGTTTCAGAGCGTGTGCCTGCCGGAGTAGCGCTGCCTTTTCCGCTTTGAGCCGTGTATAAGCGCTCAGGGAATTGACGCCGAAGAGCAGCGCATGGACGTACCAAACAAACACTGCTGCTCCGATGAGAATCAGAACGATGCTTACCAGCGGGAAGTGCAGCCACGCTTGGCGGTCGGACCCCTCAGTGCGTTTCATGATGTTGATAAGAAGAGCGTATTGCCGAGGTACTCAAACTGCCCCAGTTCTGCCTCAATTGAGAGGAGGCGGTTGTACTTGGCGATCCGATCGCTGCGGGCCGTCGATCCGGTTTTGATCTGACCCGTCCCCATGGCAACGGTAAAATCGGCAATAAATGTATCTTCGGTTTCACCGGACCGATGACTCACCACCGACGTATAACCGTTGCGCTGCGCCATCCGAATGGTTTGCATGGTTTCCGAAACGGTGCCAATCTGGTTGAGTTTGATGAGGATCGAGTTGGCGATGCCCCGATCGATCCCCTCAGAGAAAATTGCCGGGTTGGTCACAAAAATATCGTCGCCGACCAGTTGGACTTTGTTGCCCAGACGCGTGGTCATTTCCTCCCAGCCATCCCAGTCGTCTTCACTCAATCCATCTTCGAGCGACACGATCGGATACCGATCGATCAGGGCTTCATAGTAGCTGATCAATTCACTGCTGGTGAGTGCGCGGTCTTCCGATTTCAAG
The DNA here is from genome assembly GCA_964603215.1 of uncultured Nitratifractor sp. Classification (GTDB taxonomy): domain Bacteria; phylum Campylobacterota; class Campylobacteria; order Campylobacterales; family Sulfurovaceae; genus S017-3. The sequence goes on along the minus strand of CAZRUT010000051.1, from coordinate 1,998 downwards.
ACATATGTGTTGTCCTGGCCGACGATTTCGCTGGCCGCCACATCCAGGGCAATGGCAATGTGTTCGCCGGGAACGTATCCGGCCGCTTCAATCGCCTGAATAATGACTTGAATCGGCTCTTCATTGGATGTAAGGTTGGGTGCGAAACCTCCTTCGTCGCCGACTGCGGTACTCTCCCCCATTCCGTCAATGATTTTTTTGAGGTGCTGGTACACTTCCGATGCAGCGCGTAATCCCTCTGAGAAACGGTCGAAACCTTTCGGCACAATCATGTATTCCTGAAAGTCCACAGAATTGTTGGCGTGCTCACCTCCGTTGATAATGTTGAGCATCGGAACAGGCATGACGGTCGCATTGGCGCCGCCAAGATAGCGATACAGCGGCATTTTGAGGCTGGCTGCTGCCGCACGGGCCACGGCCATGGAAGCACCCAAAACGGCATTGGCTCCCAGGTTGCTGTAATGATCCGTACCGTCGGCCTCCTTCATGGCCAGGTCCACATCAGCCTGATTGTACGGACGCATCCCAATGATCGCCTCGGCGATCTCGGCGTTGACGTTTTCCACGGCCTTAAGCACTCCCTTGCCCATGTAACGGTCTCCTCCGTCACGCAGTTCCAGTGCCTCCCGTTTTCCGGTGCTGGCCCCGCTGGGGACGATCGCACTTTCAACCGTTCCGTCGCTCAGGCTCACCGTGACCCGAACCGTCGGGTTTCCCCGACTGTCCAATACCTCGTTGGCTACAACATCTTCGATGTAGATCATCGCACATCCTTCATTGATTTGATGTGCGTATTTTATCCAAAAGGTGCTAAAAGGGGCGCGGGCTAATCCTTGGTCATTTCATGCTCATCGACGGTCAAGCCGGCGCCAAAACCAAGCGCCTCTTTGATTTTCTGCTCAATTTCGGCACGCATGGCAGGATTTTCTTTAATAGTCTGTTTGGCATTCTCTTTGCCCTGGCCCAATTTTTCGGCACCATAGCTAAACCACGCACCCGACTTGTCCACGATCTCCATCTTGACCCCATAATCGATCAGCTCCCCTTCGTAGCTGATGCCCTCTCCGAACATGATGTCAAATTCTGCCTGGCGAAACGGAGGTGCGACTTTGTTTTTGACTACTTTGGCTTTGACGCGGTTTCCGATCTGTGCGTCGCCCTGCTTGAGGGTAGCGATCCGGCGCACATCGATACGCACCGAGCAATAAAATTTCAACGCGTTACCTCCGGTCGTCGTCTCCGGAGAGCCGTACCCCATCGTGCCAATCTTCATCCGGATCTGGTTGATGAAGATCACGGTGGTATTGGTCTTGTGGAGGATGGCGGTGAGCTTACGCAGGGCCTGGCTCATCAGGCGCGCCTGAAGCCCCACATGCGTGTCACCCATATCCCCCTCGATCTCTGTTTTGGGGGTCAGCGCCGCCACAGAGTCTACAACAATCAAATCCACCGCTCCGCTGCGGGTCAAGGTCTCCAGTACATCCAGTGCCTGCTCCCCGAAATCCGGTTGACTGACCAGCAAATTGTCCGTATCGACGCCAAGATTTTTGGCATAAACAACATCCAGTGCATGCTCTGCATCAATGAATGCGCACACCATATCCTGCTTCTGTGCCGATGCAATCGTTTGGAGCGCCAACGTCGTTTTGCCGGAAGACTCCGGCCCATAGACTTCGACGATACGCCCCTGCGGAATGCCGCCAATCCCCAGAGCCATATCGAGCCCCAATGATCCGGTACTGATCGCCTCGATGGGTTCAAACGCCTTGTCGCCCAGACGCATCAGCGTTCCTTTGCCAAATGCCTTGTCGATCTGCTTGATCGCCATGTCCAGCGCTTTTTTCTTGTGTGCATCCATTGCCATCGTCATGTCCTTGTCCTTTGTTGGATGAATTTTATCCAAATAATGCTAAGTTATTTGGTCGTGATGCAAGTATAGGATGAAAAAATAGATTTGATCAAAAATATGTCAAATTGTCATATTTTTCTATTTTTGTC
>CAZRUT010000050.1:0-7240 GCA_964603215.1 uncultured Nitratifractor sp. | reverse complement strand
AAATTCCTGCTGCTGTTGATTGCTATCTCCGGCAATCAACCGACCCGGCGCCTCCTCGAAGCCGCCGATGCACTCAAAGGACAGCTGAGTAAAATCAAAGCACTCGATGCCATTGACATCCGTGGAGACGCCGATCAGGAAGTGCGCATCCTGCTCAATGAGAAAAAATTGGAAGCCTTTGGGATTCCCAAGCTGCTCGTGTATAAAGCGGTCAGTGAACTCAGCTCCATTTACCCCGCCGGTACCCTCAAACACAACGGAAACCTCATCTACCTTTCGACCGCCAACGGCGCCCAAAATGCCCGGCAGCTTCAGGAAACCCGACTGACCATCGCCGGCAAACACATACGCCTTGGTGATATTGCCACAGTCGAATACGGGCTCAGCACCCCCACGGAACTCTCCCATTTTAACGGCAAATCAAACATTTCCCTCAATATAACCAAAACAGTCAAAGGGAATGCCATCGAACTGAGCAAAGAAATCCGCGCGCAACTCAAACGCTTTCAAAGGCGCTACCCCGATCTGACTTTTCAAGTGTACATCGATACCTCCGTCTGGATTCGCAACCGAATCAATCTGGTCACGAGCAACATCTTTTTCGGATTGATTCTGGTGTTTGGGGCCATGTTCCTGAGCATGAACTGGCGCATCGCAACCGTGGTGGGACTGGGTATTCCTACCAGCTTTTTTATCGCCCTCATTGCTGCTGAAGCATTGGGATACAGCATGAACCTCCTGACCATGCTGGGGGCACTGGTGGCGCTGGGGATGATTGTGGACGAAGCCATTGTCGTGGCCGAAAACATTTACCGCCACATGGAGATGGGCAAGCCCCCCGGGGAAGCAGCGATCGAAGGGGCTGCCGAAATGTTCCCCGCCGTCGTGACCGCTACACTAACAACCGTGTTTGCGTTTTTGCCGTTGCTGCTTATGAGCGGACAAATCGGGATGTTTATCAAAGTACTCCCCGTCATGATTTCGATACTGCTGCTCAGTTCCCTGTTTGAAGCCTTTTATTTTCTGCCGCTCCACTCCAAAGAACTTTTTACGACGGGACACCGCATCGACCACCATGAACCCAGCCCCCTCTGGGATGGTTTGGCCAATATGTATGGAGGGCTGCTGCAGTTTTTGCTCCGATACAAACACCGTGCGTTGCTCCTGTTGACTGTCGGCATCCTCGGCGGCACATACGGGATGATCAAATCCACCCAGTTCGAGCTGATGCCGACATTCGACGGCAGTCAAATATACTTTAGCGGCAAGGTAGACACCAACAACCGGCTGCGCGACACCGAAAAAGCCGTCAGCCGGATCGAAGCACTCCTGCGCCAATCGGTCTCACCCGAGAATGTCTCATCCATCACTTCCGTTATCGGTGTGAAATTCAATCCCGATCAGTCGTTTGACAGTGGGGAGCATCTTTTTCAACTGTTTATCAACCTCCATGAGCGCAAAGCGGAGAACTTTTTCGACCGGTACATCAATCCCTATCTCTCACTCGAATACGACAACAGCGATATGCGCCGCACCGAAGATGCCCATCATATTCTCAAGCGCCTCAATGCCACCCTGCTCCCAAAACTCAACGCCCTAAAAGATGGCCATGGCAAACCGCTGTTCCAGGAACTCAATATTTACGTTCCTCAAGCCGGCATCGTCAAACACGACATCGAAATCGGCCTCAGCGGCGCGGATGACCCCACGCTGTTTGCCGCACTGAAACGTCTCAAAAAAGCCATCCGGGATATCAACGGAACCGAGCACATTGAAATCAATGCAAAAGCGGGCCCTCAGGAACTCAAATTTCACATCAATGATTACGGACAGCGTCTCGGCTTTACCGAAGGCAATCTTGTCAACCGACTGCGGGGTATATTTCTCGAGGCCGAATACGGCAAACTGTTTGACCCCAAAGGGCTGATTCGCCTTCGGCTTTACAGTCCGGCCAAAAAAGAAAATTACGATATTGCTTCCCTCACCATACGCACCCCGGACGGTCGGCAGGTTGTTCGGCTCAAAGATATTGCCGATTTTGTGTACAAAAAAAGGATGCTCCATATTTACAAGGAAGGGGGCGAGCGGGTCTGGTCAATCTCGGCCAGCGTGGACAAAACGCGTACCCTTCCTACGACCGTCATGCGTACCCTGCGTCCACTCTTGAGGCAATTTCGCAGGCAGGGACTGGAAGTCATCATCAAAGGGGAACAGAAAGCCAACATGCAGCTCAGGCGCGAAATGTCTCAGGCCGCCGTCGTGGCAGTTTTCCTGATTTTTCTCTCGCTGGTGTGGATGTTTAATTCTTTTGTGCTTCCGCTTATTGTTCTGACCACCATCCCCCTCTCCATTGTTGGTGCCCTGATCGGCACCAAACTGTTCGGACTCAACATGACCATGATCGGGGCCATGGGGATCATCGGTTTGGCCGGGGTGGTGGTCAATGACGGACTGATTATGATCGATTTTATCCGCCATGCCACCCATTATGATCAAATGGTGGATGGAGCCAAACTCCGTCTGCGCCCCATTCTGTTGACGTCCATAACAACTGTTTTGGGCCTCTCGACGATCATGATCTTTGCGAGCGGACAATCTCTGATCGTACAGCCCATGGCTGTGACATTGGGATTTGGTGTTGCATGGTCGACCGTTTTGAACCTGCTGTATGTTCCCATTCTCTATGCGGTAATCTATCGGGTTAAGTAGCGGCAGCCTGCGGACGATGCTTTTTGGCCCGGTAGAGTTCATTGTCGGCACGCTTCATCAGACTGCGGATCGTGTCATCATGCCGATAGGCCACGACACCGAAACTGCATGAGACATGCTGCACGCCGGGGAAGACATGCTCTGAAATCTTTTGCTGCAGCACTTCGACGAAACGCTTGGCCTGTCGCTGGCTGGTCTTGGGGAGCAGAATAAGAAACTCGTCCCCGCCCCACCGTCCAAATGCATCACTTTTCCGAATAGATCCTGCAACCAGATGTGTCAACGCAATCAGTACATCATCTCCCGCATCGTGCCCATAGCGATCGTTGATGGCTTTGAAATGATCTACGTCAAAAAAGATGACGCTCAGCAGCTGGCGATACCGATCGGCAATAGCAAGTTGCTGTGCCAACTCCATGTCCAGCATGCGGCGGTTGCGCACGCCGGTCAGGCTGTCGATATTGGCAACCTCTTTGAGGGATTTCATGTGGGATTCCTGCCGATCGACCTGCTGTTTGAGGCGGCGAATCCAGATAAAAAATCCAAGCGCCGTCACCAGCGCACCCCCCATCAGCAGAAAAAAATATCGGAAATACTCCGGTGGCTGTCCGCTGGGGATGCGAATCCATTTTTCACTGATGGACGTCCGTTCTGCATCGCTGATCGAGTCGATGGCCCGGTTAATCAGGGGGAGAAGCGGGGCGTAATCCTTGCGCAGCATGATGCGTGCCGAAAAGGTTTCGGGAAGCATGCCTGATATTTTGAGCGATGCAAATTGTTTGCGGTTCAGCTTGTAGGCCAGGACGGGCAGTACATCAATCGCAGCATAGGCTTCGCCCTGAGCCACACGCTCCAGGGCATCGTCGATCGAAGAGGTTTCTATGCGGGACAATTCCGGATAGCGGTTTTTGAGGATGGTGGTGATCGTGTACCCTTTGCCGACGGCAATTTTATGGGGGCGCAGCATGCGGACATCATACACAAACCCGACTGTATTGCGCGTCACAATCACATAGGGGTACGCAACATACGGTTTGGAAAACACGGCATACTGCGCGCGTGCTTCGGTCCGTTCGGTTGCAATGGTGACGTCAGACTTTCGCTCCCGAATATCATGGAGGACCTCTTCCCATGAAGCAGCTTTCCGGCAACGAAAGGGGAGATCAAGCCGTTCTGTAATCGTGCGCCAATAATCGATCCCGATCCCGGCCAATTCACCGTCTATGGATGTATTGAAGGGGGCCCAGCGGTCTGTGGAAATACAGCCCAGAGGATGGGCAGCAAGCAGCGTGCGCTCCTGGGGCGTCCATGACAGCGGTGCCGACATGCTCCACTGGAGTAAAAGCAACACCAGAGCCATCCAACGCATCGCAACCCTCCCTTTATAAATAATTATAATATGTTTCATCTTATGAGAAAATTAAAAGGAGCCCCCTAAACCGCATAATAAGCAGCATCGGGATGGTGTACCACCAGCGCCGTCGTGCTTTGTTCGGGATGTATCTGGTATGTCTCGCTGAGCACAATACCAAATGCTTCCGGGCGCAGCAGATCAAAAATAATGCGGCTCTGTGCCAAATCCGGGCAGGCCGCATAACCAAAAGAGTACCGTGCCCCCCGGTAGCGGCGCATCCGGACATCCCGCAGCGTAGCCCCTTCGTCGTCGGCCAAAATACCGAGATCCATCCGGATCTGTTTGTGCGCCACTTCGGCCAGTGCTTCGGCCAGTTCGACAGAAAAGCCGTGCACCCGGTTGTATTCCAGATAGGATCCGGCTTCGTACAGTTCCTTTTCATATTCCGAAAATTTCGGGCCGGCACTGACACAGGTCAGGGCCACCACATCGTGGCGGTCGTGGGCGAAAAAATCACTCAGTGCCCGGTGGGGCTTGCGGCGCTGGCGGGGAAAATGAAAACGGTCAATCGCCCGCCCCTCCACGGCATCAAACGGTTCCCGGCTGGCACGGGCATCGACATTCCATCCTTCGCGCACGTCAAACAACAGCAGCTCCTGATCGTGACTGCGGACCGGATAATATCCATAGAGGATGGTGGGCTCCAGCAAGTCACGATCGATAAATTCCCGCTGGAGCCGCGCATACTCCGGATAGACTTTTTCGGCCAGCATTGCAGCGTACTCGGTAGGGCTCATTGTCCCTTTTTTGTATCCCCAGTGCATTTTGATGACCGATTTTTGGTTGACCCAGTCAAAAAGCATTTCCAGATCAAGATCACCCTTTTGCATCACCCGCCTCCCCCAAAACGGTGGCGTAGGAATGGTGATGGTCCGGTCGGGCATCTGAATCTGCTCCATCGGGGGAACAGGCTTGTTTTGCGTCACGACGGGAATCCGCTCGGTCATATCTCCGGCCAGTCGGGTATCGAGTGTGGCATCAGGGTTGTGCGCCTTCTCGGCATGGTACTGCTCGATGCGCCCCATGGCGATCACACCGTCAAACGCATCCCGGCAGTAAAAAATCGGTCCGGCGTAAATCGGGCGGCAATAATCATCCACAAATCCGCGTGTCAGGGCCGCCCCGCCCAGCAGCACCGGTGTCGTGATCCCCTGTCGGGCCATCTCTTCGAGGTTGTCGCGCATGACCGCTGTCGATTTGACCAGCAGTCCGCTCATTCCGATTGCCTGTATGCTTTGGTTGCGTGCCACGTCCAAATACTGTTCCAGATCACACTTGATGCCGATATTGACTACATTGAACCCGTTGTTGCTGAGGATAATGTCCACCAAGTTTTTCCCCACATCATGCACATCCCCCTTGACAGTACCGATCACCAGCGTCGTATCGGTCGCCTTTTCCTGCTGGGTCAGATAGGGGCGGAGATAATCGACAGTGGCTTTCATGGTTTCTGCCGACTGGAGCACAAACGGCAACTGCATCGTACCGTTCCCGAAGAGCGTACCGATCACTTTCATGCCGTCAATCAGGATCGTATTGACAATCGTATCGGGATGCAGCGTACTTCGCACCGCTTCCACCAGCGGAATCATCCGCTCCGTATCACCGTCGAGGAGCAGTTTTTTGATCTTTTCTTCATCGCTGAGGGCTGCGTAGGCTTCATCGTTTTCCTCCATATCCATCTTTTTGTCGGAAAAATGCTCGATGCATGCAAAAAGCGACCGATCGTCCGCGCGGAAGAGGAGTGTCTCACACACATCGATGTCATCCTGGCTCATTTTGGCCAGTGGGACAATATGCCTGACATTGATGATGACCGAGCTGAGCCCCGCCTGGATGCAATGGTGCAAAAAGACCGAATTGATGTACCTGCGCGCCTGCACATCCAGCCCAAACGAAATATTGCTCAACCCCAGCGTCGTCCCCACTTCGGGCTCCTGTGCGCGGAGTTGCCGGATCGCTTCCATTGTGTGCACGGCTGCATCACGATATTCCACATCCCCCGACCCCACCGTGAATGTCAGCACATCGACCAGCAGATCGCTGCGGCGCAATCCATGGCGTGATACAGCCCGGTCGATCATCCGGTGTGCAACGGCCACTTTCTGCTCCGTAGTTTTGGCCATCCCGTTCTCATCAATGGTCAGCAACACCAACGCCGTGCCGTAGCGCTTGGCCAGTGCACAGATTGCATCAAAGCGTTCGGTGCCGTCTTCGAGATTGGCGGAGTTGATGATGGGGCGTCCGCCGATCGACTTGAGGGCCGCCTCCATGGTCGCAACCCGGGTGGCATCGGGCATGAGCGGCAATGGAATTTTTTGATTGTACCGCGCCATAACAGCCTGCATATCCTGCGCCCCGTCGCGACCGGCAAACTCCACATTGACATCCAGTACATGTGCTCCGTCACGTACCTGCGCCTGACCTACGCTCAGGGTTCCCGCATAGTCTTCCGCCAAAATCAGCGCACGAAACGCTTTGGAACCGGTTGCATTGCTCCGTTCTCCGATCAGCAGCGGTGCGGGTGACTGAAACAGGTCGGTTGTCTGAAACAGCGAAGCCACCGCCGGTGCCACATGACCGGAGGGGGGACGCGGGACGCGACCGGCCATGGCTTTGGACAGTGCCAAAATGTGCTGGGGCGTGGTGCCGCAACATCCGCCGACAAACGCTACGCCGTCTATGGCGGCAAATGCCACTTCTTTGGCGGCGAACACATCAGGGCCCATCGGGTAGTACGTAAAGCCGCCCCGATTCTGCGGGAGGCCGGCATTGGCATGGATCGAAAGGGGGATCGCAACGCGCTCGGAGAGGATTTTGAGGTGTTTGTGAACCTGATCGGGACCGGTACCGCAGTTGAACCCCAGCGATAAGAGGTCAAACGGCTCCAGAATGGTTGCAATCGTCGCTGCATCAGTACCGATTAGCATCGTGCCGCTGAGCTCGATGGTAACCGAAACCATGATCGGCACATCGACCTCCTGTGCTGCAGCGGCATCGCTGCAGGCATGGATGGCCGCTTTGATCTGAAGCGGGTCCTGGCATGTTTCCAGCAAAAAAACATCCACGCCGCCATCAATCAGCCCGCGCGCCACCTCCCGGTATCCGGCATACATC
>CAZRUT010000049.1:0-7250 GCA_964603215.1 uncultured Nitratifractor sp. | reverse complement strand
AGCACCACGGTGCTGTTGGTGTCGTTGGCGGTTTCATTGTGATCGAGATAAGGGTTGGCTGTCGATTCGCTCTGGAGATAGAGCTGCATGGCATAGGAGTCGGTGTTGTTGTTGTCGTCCATGACGACTGTGAGTGTGACATCCGAAGCGGTACAGCCGTCGGTGAAGTTTGTGGTCACAGCGCCCCCTTTTGCCAGCGCATCGATGGTGCCGGCATATTGCGTCCCCATCGTGATCGACTGGGTTGCCGGGTCGCTGAAATACGTATGGCTGAAGCGGTTCATAAACAGATAATTCCTCACAGTGCCATTGGCATCCGAAGCCGTGATGGCAGGCTGGAAAGCCGGCGAAGCATTGACACCGAATGCATACGGTTCTACGGTCAACGGCAGCATATTGTAGTTGTTGTCTGTGTCAATCTCCGAGCTGGTCAGGCAGCCGACTTTGCCCTGTGCCGGAGCGGCTTTGTTGTCGAGGATACAATCGTTGCACGCTGCCAGGTTGGGATGATTGCGGCACTGGGTGTCAAAAGTGGTTTTGTACGGGTAGGAAGCCCGGTCCACATTGGTCCAGTTGACATCAGTGATCCAGTATTGGTATTGACCGGTGTTGCTGTTGACAAACGCAGAAGGGATCAGGCTGGTGGTGCCGTTGTAGAAATGGACGGATTGGGCTTGATCGCTTTTGTCGGCACACGAGGCATTGCCGGTAAATTCCGATACGGCAATGTCTTTTTTGGTGGTGGTGTCGTTGTTGTCGCTGATGGTATTGGCATACCCTTTTGTGGTGCCGGCATAGTGCCAGAGTTTGGCCTGGGCATTGACACGGTAATGGTATCCGGCGGCAATTTTTGCCGCAGCTGGCGGCGTTTTATTATTGGCGATGGGCAATGGGACAATCGATGCGTTGGCATCGGTTTCGTTGGCATCTTCCATGGCCACCCGGAATCCTTCGGGGCGGATGGCGAAGTTGTCGCGTGAGCACACCGGAAAGGCGAAATATTTCTTGACGCATTCATAGCAGGCCGGCGTGCCGGACGTGGCACAATCGCTGACGCAGTAATGGGTGGTATTGTCATCGTGTGTCCGGTAGATACTGTCGTAAACAGGCTTGAAATTGTTTTTGTTCGTTTCGTTAAAACTGACCAGCGTGCGGGTGCCGTTGCTGTCACGATGGACAAAAAACCAGACGCGGAACGCTGCATTGCGCAGGGCGACGGTGTTGTCGTAGCCGGCCCAGGCGCTGGTTTGGATGTTGCTGATCCGATCGGTATTGTCGAAGTAGAACAGTTTTCCTTTGCCAAATGTCTGGTTGACATCGGCATTTTGACATACACTGTCAAATCCGTCCGTGCTGTTGTTCTCAAACGTGTCGGCGTCAAAGGCTTCGAGTACGACCGTGGCGCTGACATTTTGGGCGGTATTGTAATTGGGGGCACCGCCGTAACTGGCAAGCGAAACGGTGTAATCACGCCCTGCGACCTGCGTATAGAGTGGGTAGCGGTTTTTTTCTGCCATGGCAAATGTTGCGTCACCCCGCTCGACGTTGAACTGGCCGTACACCGGATCGTAGGTTTGATCCCCCTCGCACCGATCGATGTGGCCGGTGGTATTTTCATCTCCGTCGGATGTCAAGATATAGGGGATGGGTGACAGGTTGGCCGCAAACTGGATCTGGGTGTGGACCTCGATGTTGAACCGGTCGTTGATCACATTGTTGTTCGTGAACGTGTGGTAGAACTTGGCATAGTTGATTTCGTTGGAGCTGATGATGCCGCCGCCGTGATTGGCATCCTCTCCAATGGCAATAAAATCGGTTTCGTTGGTATCGATGGCCGGGAGGTAGGCGTTGGTGCTTGGTGGCGAATAGAGACTGTTGTCGACGTCAAAGGCCAGGGCCGGTGTGCCGTCAAATACGATGCCGGCACGGCTGTTCTGGAGGTCAAAGTCCGCCTGTTCGCTTTTGAGCATGATACTGAAGATCAGCGGATCGTTACCGATTTTGGTTGCACTGAATCGGCGATCGTCCTCGACGGGAAGTTTGATGTAGTTGCCGACGTGCACATCGAAATCGTAGCAAAGCTTGGGGGTGTAGAGCTTGGTCGAGAAGCCCAGCACCTGCGGGAAGACCTGGTCACACGATCCCATACTCGGGTCGTTGGGGTAGTTGGGATCGGCCACTTTGTCAACCCCGAATCGGATGCGGGTGCTTGACTGGCGGTGGCCCATATGGCTGCTTACGTCAAAGACATCAAGATCCATCCCCTGGTGATTGGGTTTGGCCGGATTGAGCTGTGCTCCTTCGACAACATGGGTACTGTTAAATTGGTTGTCACTGGGGTTGCTTCCATCGGAAATGTTCGCAAAAGCGGGTGTGGTTTTGTCCTGCATCTGGAGGATGTCCAGTGCAAGACTTTTGTCTCCGCCACCACCGAAAAAGAGCAGTTTGCTGTCCACAGTCCCGGAGCTTGGGGTCTTGAATCCCGAGAGAGCGATATCGGTTTTAAAGGTCGCTGCTCCGTCCCCCCATGTCATAAAGAAGTCGTATCCATTGTAGATCGAAACGTTTTTGTATGCTTCGGTTCCACCGTTGCTGATGGCTTCATCGGTTCCGAGAAGGTCGTACACGACCACGAGGGACCAGCCGCCAAAGTAGCCGATCGAAATACCGCCGCCGTTGGCATCGGTGTACCATTTCCCGGCGTTGTTGTTGGCATGGGCAATATAAAGGGCGTCGCGGTAGTCTTTGCCGTGCGTGGTCATAATGTTGCCGACAGTATACTGGTGGGTTCCATTGTCATCGAAAGTGTTTTTGATCAACTGGGTGACATTTTTGTACCCACTGTAAAAGAACCGGTATGAATCGTGATCCACCATCAAATAATAGTAGGCGGTGTTGTTGATGTCTTTGATCGTGGGATCTGCCACGACTTCTGTGACACCCCCATCGGGGGTCTTGATGCGTACTTTGTTCCAGCCCTGGACGCGGGTTTTGACCGAGTTGACGGTTTCGCCTGCGGGGAGCGGATCGTTTTTGTCGTTGTGGACATATCCCTGCCAGAAGAGTCCGGCCCATTTAATGTGCTTGGATTTGACATACGGTGGAAGATGGAGTCGGGTAGTGGAGGAGTTGCGTTTGCGCGGATCGGGATCGTTGGCAAAGATTGCACTTGTGTCACTGAGCATATAGGAAGTGTTGGCATCAACCAATGATCCGTTGTAACTGTCCGTATTGGGGTTGTCAACATAAAGGATGGAATCGCCGGTTGCAACCATGTCGCCAAGCGTCGCCGTTCCGGCGCCGCCGTAAATGAGGGTGAAGTTGGCATCAACATTCATGTCATTGTCCGTCAAGCCGCTGCACGAGGTTACTTTGGCGATGTGCAGGGTGCCGTCGGAAGCCGTGTATTGGGTATATAGGTTGGTGCCGTCCACCATTGCCCGGGTATCCGTCGGCATTCCATACAAAGAGGTCTCAACGCCGATCGAGACGTTGGCATCCGGGGCAAAATTTGGCATATTGAATTGCACCCCTTTATTGAAATCATATTGTCCCCATCGATAGTGTGCCGGACTGTTACACGTACTGCCGCTGCCGTCCATGACGGTGCAGTTGCTCATGGTGACGTCGTTGTTGGGTGTCTGGTCTATGGTGAGTTTGACGCTGTGCAGGGTACCGGTGCCGCTGTTTTGGATGTTGATGAACTGCTGGCAGCCGGGCCCGCCACGGAAGTCGCCGTAGTCGGGATCGGGGCGGCATGTGAACATACTGTTGTAGCCGGGTGCATTGTAGCAGAGATCGCTGTGGCCATCCACATTGGTGATCAGGAATGTCAGGGTACTCCAGTTGGACCAGCCGTCTTTGTCTTTGGCGCGGAAACGGACATCGAAACTGCCGGCTGCCGTGGCGGCGCCGCTGACAATGCCGGTGGCTGTGTTGAACGTGACGCCCGGAATGGATCCACTGTATTCGTAGCCGAGAATAGGATCCCCATCGGTACGCGAGACACCATATTGACGCTCAATATTATATGAAATCGGTTCATTGAGGTATTTGCGTATGATGCGGTCACGGGTGACAGGAGGCTTGGGGACAATCACGGTGAGTTTGAATGTATCCAGACCCCATCCGTCATCGTCCTTGGCTCCGGCTGTAATCAGGTATGTGCCTGCCTGCGTTGGCGTGCCGGTAAACGCGCCGTGCGCAGCATCATGAGGATCAGCAAGCAGCTTGATATCGCCCAAATAGCCGCTTCCCCGGATCAAAAAGGCATCCACGCGGGTGATGTGGTTGTTGAGCTGGGCATCACGCAGGTCGGTTTCAAGATCGCGTACGATGGTGTGCCAGTGCCCGTCTCGGGTGCCGGACCCCAAACCATGATGGACGTACGTTCCCGTTCCCAGATTGTTGTAACTACTTGATGTATAGTAAATGTATCGAAAGCCCTGCGTGGTTTGAGTAGCAATGTAGACGGTATAACTTTCGCCATACTTCATCTCCCAGCTGATGATGTGATGGCTTCGATCTTCCCAGTTTCTGTGTTGGCTGGTCCGGAGGCGGTATCCATTACTTTGGTGGCTTCCGCTTAGGTGAACCACACGCATATTTTTGTCGCCATCCCAGGCAATGGAGACACGTGCACCGCTGGGGCTGTTGTCGTAAATATCCCAGCCGGATGTGTCGGCCGAACCGGCTCTCTGTTTGTAGATGGAGGCCGGAGGGGATGTCTGCCCGCCGCTCCAGTGCAATCCAGTCGGCAGGGTTCCGCCAAACCAGCCGTATGCTTTGATTCGATCCCCGTTGGTACGGGTGGTGTAGTTGGCAATATCGATGTTGAGTGCAGGATCTCCATAGTGATAAATAAAATCGGGAATATTGACGGTTGGCGGTTGGCCCACGACGGTTACATGAAAGGTTTTCCAATCCGACCAGCCATCATTGTCGCGTGCCCGAAAGTCCAGGGTGTATGTTCCATTCGGGGTCGAAGAGGGGACGGTAATGCGCCCGTATTTCCCGTAACGCCAGTGGCTGCTCCATCCGTTGAATTGGAGGTGCGAATCTTGATTGCGGACTTGAAACTGATCGATGCGGTCTCCGTTGGTGCGGGTAATGCCGCTGGTGCCATTGAGATTATGGTACAGGGTTGTTCCTCTGTGTGCGGTTCGGTACACATGGTTCGCTGTGGGGGGGACCTGACCGCCGCCGCCGCTTGAAGAAGAACTCGATGAGCTGGACGAGCTTGAAGAGGAGCTACTCGACGAGCTTGAAGAAGAACTACTCGACGAGCTAGACGAACTTGAACTGGACGAGCTTGAAGAGGAACTACTCGACGAGCTGGACGAACTTGAACTGGACGAACCAGATGAGCTTGATGAACTGGAAGAACTCGAACTGCTACTCGAAGAAGAAGGCCAGCCTGAGGTAAACCCGCTTGAACTTATCCCGGAGGATCCGGAGCTCGATGAGCCGCCCCACAGAGCCGATGAGAGAATCATCGCCAGGACCAAAGAGAGATTTAAAGACCGTTTCATGACACGCTCCTGTCTGTTAGTTTGTCTGCCGACCCCCATGAACTGGGGGAGGCGCTGCTCAGGGAAATTTCCCAACATTCCTCATGATACACGAAAAAAGTCATGTTTTTGTCAAGTCCTTGTCCTTTCTTGAAATACTGCATTATACGATACCCGGGATAAAACGGTACGGAACCCGTTTGGCATAGGCCCGATAAGCCGGATCCCGACCCAGATGGCGCTCTTCGGTCAGTGCCCGGACAACATAGATGCTGTTCCAGACAAAAAAGGCAAGCGTCGCCCAAATGTTGGTATAAACGTACGTGTAGTCGATGAGCCAGGCAATGTTTTTTGCGGCGTAAGCCGGATGCCGCACCCAGCGGTAGGGGCCGGATGCGATGATGCCGCGGTGGGTCAGGTTGCTGAATTTAAATCCCAATGCCACCGTAGCCCAGACATAAATGGTATAAAGAACAAGCAGCAAGACCAGTATTACAGTGATCGCCCAGTGGGCGGTGATGATGTCATGCGTATCCAGCCCGTCATAGTGGATAAAGTTGCTGGAAATGAAGGCATTGAACGGCGGATAACATGCCAATGCAGCCAACCACCCCAGCGGAGTCATGTCCACGCTCCGGGTGCGGTTGTCCAGCCAGCGGCTGGCAAAAGCATAGCCGATCACGGCGATACCTACATCGACAATAAACAGCAGATGAAACACGGAAAAATACCAGCTTTGCACCTGCCCAAACCACGGCTGATCGGCACTCTCACCAGTCAAAATAGTGCGCAGACTGTCGGAAAATCCATGAAATTCTCCCACGAGAAAACGGCTCATCAGCGTCAACCAGAAAAAATTAACCAGATAAACAAGAACAACTTTTTTGACGCGGCGGTTTCGGTAGAGTTTTTTGTGCCGCGTTCCCCGAATGTATCGCCAGAGTGATCGGGCGCCGATCAGCGTCAGGATCGCATAATCATTAAATTCGTAATGGCGGTCCCCCCGAAATTTCAACGTCAAAAAGATATACACAGGTGCGCCAAACAGAAAAATCCACATCGCATAATCAAAAAACCGCTGTGTCGGCTCAAACGCATCATTGCCCGTAAAATAGTCGTGGCGGTGGATCAGAAACCAAGCAAGCAGAAACGGGAGAAACAGAGCCAGAAAGCGAAACAAAGTCGAGCGGAGCAGGTAGCGGTTGGATGGTGAGAGCGGTTGAAAATTGACAGAAATTCCGTGACGGTGATTGTAGCGATTTTTCTGGATATATTCGCTCAGCAGCATGGCAAAAAATGCCGCGCCACTCATCGCAAATACCGTGCCGTCTCCCACCGAGGCCAACTGCCCGGAGGCTTGGGCATCCACCAGCACAATCGAGAGTACTATATACACCAATGCACCGCTGTATCCGGCATGAGAAGTATAAGGTTTGGTCTGCATGGCAATCGCTTCGACGCATTTTTGACCCCATTATATCAGATTTATGCTATAATGCCCCCAAACGGGATGGGGAAACGGAAAGGTGATAAACGTGAAACGATCGGCATTTACAATGTTGGAACTGGTGATGGTCATTGTGGTGATCGGAATTTTGGTGGCGGTTGCCATCCCCCGTATGGAGCGTGATTTGCGTCAGGAAGCCGGAGACAACATCCTCGCGGCAATCCGCTACACGCAGCATCTTGCTCTGCTGGACAACAAGGTCAACCCTGCCGACCGCAGCTGGCAAAAGACAT
>CAZRUT010000048.1:0-7288 GCA_964603215.1 uncultured Nitratifractor sp. | reverse complement strand
TTCAAATCATAGATACCCAGACATTAAACATACACAAGACATATCATTTTCCGGGCAAAGTCCTGCACATCAGATGGTCAGGCGAAGAGCCGGATTTATATGTCTCTGTCAACGGAGCCAACCAAGTGAGCGTCGTCAATACAAAAACATGGAAATTGGCTCGAGAGATATACCAGGTCAAAAAACCATCGGGTATTTTCATCTACACATACTAAATGCGTAGAAAAATCCGTATTTTTATCAACGGCTTCGGCCGGATAGGACGCAGTGCCGCCCGGATCATCCTCGCGCGTGATGATATGGAGATCGTCGGCATCAACGACGTGTACCGTTTCGAGCAGATGGGGTATCTGCTCAAATACGACTCGGTGTATGGCGTCATGGATCAAGCGATCAGAGTCGATCGCGACAGACTTTTTGTGGATGCGTCCGATACGCGACTCTTTGGCTGTGCTGATGCGGCATCAATCCCGATCCAGGAGCTTGATATCGATGTCGTACTGCAATGCACCGGTATCTTTCTGGATCAACAATCCAATCAGGTGTGGATCGACAAGGGCGCCAGACATGTAGTGGTTTCCACACCCCCCACGGATGATATGCCCGTATATCTGTATGGCACGAATCATCAGGCATATCAAGGAGAAGCAATCCTGTCCAACTCCAGCTGTTCCGCCAATGCAATCGTCCCGATACTGAACATCGTCGACAAGCACTGGGGCGTCCGAGGGGCACAGATACACATGTTTCACAGTTACACAGCATACCAAAAACTCCTGGATTCCAAGCACTATTCCCAAGATATCCGCAGGGCCAGAGCCGCAGCGGTCAACATCATCCCGCTGGAAAGCACAGCAGCCAAGGCCAGTGCATATTTTTTCCCGCACCTAAGCGGCAATCTATACGCCAAAAGCATTCGCATACCTGTGGATGCTACGACGATGTACGATCTCGTAATCACGACCGATGCAGCAAGCAGCGCAGAACAAATAAGAGAGACACTATCGCATGAGGCGGCACGGTCATTTGGTCACATACTCAGTGCCACGCGCGAGCCAAAAGTATCCAGCGACTACATAGGCGATCCACACAGTGCTACTGTGGATCTGCCCCTGGTGGATGTAGCGGGCGATCATCTCATCCGCGTATCGGCATGGCAGGACAATGAGTATGGGTATGCCTGCAGATTGGTGGATATGGCCGGGGTGGCAGGGCGTTGAATATACACTAACCTTCCTCCACCAGCCCCGCCTTCTCCTCCAGCGCCAGAGCCCCATCCTCGAGGTAAAGGGGACAAAGGTAAAGGGGACAGGCTGCCAGTAAAAGGGACAGGCTGCATTTAAACCATGCTTTGATATACTTTCCTTATCAATCCAAAGGAAATCATATGCCACGCATCCCAAGAGGAGAGACGGCAGGAGGTATCTATCATATTATCAATAGAGGCAATATGCGTATGCAGGTTTTTGATGAGATGGAAGATTATGAGTATTTTCTTGAATTACTAGAGAAAGCCAGCAAAAGAGAAAATGTAGAGATACATGCTTACTGTCTCATGCCAAATCACTTTCACCTGCTTCTTGTACCAAAAGAGTCAAACAGCCTAAGCAGGTTTATGCAGTGGGTCATGACTTCTCATGTGCGTTATTATCATAAAAAGAACAAAACATCAGGACATATCTGGCAAGGAAGGTATAAAAGCTTTATGGTGGAAAAGGAAAGTTACTACACCACATTACTACGATACATAGAAGCCAATGCACTAAGAGCTAAATTAGTAAGACAAGCAGAAGAGTGGGATTATGGTTCTTTGATCGAGAGAGTACATAAGCATAGAATGCTACTCTCTAAGCCTTATATAGAGCTTGATGTTGATTGGATTGAATATGTCAATACTCCCATGAGAGAAGGAGAACTACATACTATACGAAATTCTGTCAACAGGCAAGCGCCACTAGGAGATGAGAAGTGGCAAGTAGAAACTGCTATAAAACATGGTATGCTATCTACACTAAATCAGAGAGGACGACCTAGAAAAAATATGTAAATGTAGCCTGTCCCCCTTACTTTTTACTTCCAGTTGGACTAGGATTACCATACCAAACATTAGTATCTAGTATCTTGCATCAGTATGCTAGTGGAAGGCTTACTCAAAAAAAGGATAAAAAATACAGGAACGAATAATTTTCCCGCGAGGGTATAGGATGCAGTTCCACGGGGTGCGCATCGTGGTGCACATGATTGGGATGATGTGGGTTGGCGGGTGGCTTGTGGCGGCGGGGAATGTGCATTGGCTGGGGGACTACGATGCGGCGTTGATGCAGGCACAGCGAACCCACAAATCACTGATGGTGTTGGTGGTGAGAGGCCAGTGTTCGCGTTGTCGCGATGTGATTCGCACCGCATTCATGGATCGTCCATACGTGGCGCAATTGAATCGGGCATTTGTCCCCGTGATTGTGACATATGGCCATCAGGATCGCTTTCCCAACGAGATGTATTTCAGCCCGGAGCTCCCGGCACTGTTTTTTGTCGACAGCCGCACGGAAGTCTTCGCCGCACCGACCCTGGTGGGCCGACAGATTGATGCCGAGCACATCCAAAGCACTTTGCGCCGCATTGCACACACGCTATCACGGTAAAATCGACTTTGGGTTGCAAGTAGAAGTAATTATTGTTTCTGGTAGAATATCGGGAGACATTCCACATCGGACAAGGTACCTTCATGAAAATCGTTATTGCCGGTGCCGGCAAAGTTGGCTTTGAGCTGGCGCGCTTTCTTTCGGCGGAACATGAGATCACCGTCATCGACCAAAATGCCGAAGCCTTAGAGCGTCTGGGAGAGCTGATTGATATCTATCCGGTCGTCGGTAACATCGAAAACCCCCAAACCTACCGCTCACTGCTTGACAGTCAAGTTGACATTTTCATTGCCGTTACAGACAGCGACGAAGCAAACATCCTCTCAACATTTTTGGCCAATGACTCGACCCAGATTGCCCGTCGCATTATCCGTTTGCGCAATAGCTACTTCGAACACAGCACATTTCTGGCTGAACTGGGCGATTTGGAGCGGGTGTTTCCCTTTCGGCTGGCCGCGGAAACGGTGCGGCTGCTGCTGACCTATCCCGGCGCCAATAATGTCAAGCAGTTTTCCGGAACAGATGTCAAATTGATTTCCGTTCAGGTTGACAATCCGCTGCACGAAGAAAAAACAGTCGCTGCATTTGAAAAAGAGCGGCTCAAAATCGTCGGGGTGGAGCGGGATCGGCAATACCGCATCCCCACACCGGAGATGGTGATCCGTCACGGTGATCGGATCTATTTTCTCGGGAGCGGCAATGTGCTGGAGGCACTGTATGGGCAACTCGATTTGCACATGCCGCCCCGGATCGAGACGGCGGTGGTATTTGGGGCGGATGTGCTGGGGCTCGAAGTGGTCGGCGTCTTGCTCGATGAAGGGGTCGAGGTCAAGATCGTCGAAAAGGATATTGAGCGGTGTCGTGCCGCGTCGGACAGATTTCAGGAGCGTGTGCTGGTGATCAACAGCCACTACGACGAGACCATCTTGTACACAGAGGAACGGCTGGATCAGGCCGACATGATCATCACCACCGACCGCAAAGACGAAATCAACATTATTCGTGCATTGCAGGCCCAGGAGTACAATATCCCCAAAGTGGTCACCATCAACAATGAACGCAAATACTATGCCCTGATGCACCAGCTTGGCATGGTCGTAGCGCGCGGTCCCCGCATGAGTGCGTTTTATGCAATCCTGGAGAGTATTGCACACCAGGAGACAATTGAAAATCGTCACTTTTGCGGAGGAGCGGGTGTTGTGTTTTCGCGCAAGATCGATCCGGATTCCCCGCTGGAGGATCGGAAGCTTCCTGCATGGAAGCATGAGGGAGTTGTTTTGGTCGATCGCGATGGCGTGCTGTTGTCGCCGAACAAGGAAGCGCGACTCAAACCAGGCGACCACCTGTTTCTGGTGGCCTCCACTCAGCATGAAAAGCAAGGGTTCAAATGGATGAACTTGCAATAAAAAATACGACAAAAATCCTTGCCATGGTCGCCATGTTTATTGCCGTGTTTTTTACCCTGCCTATTGTTGTCGGGCTGTTTGAAGGTGAGCATATTCTCCGGTTTGGCCTGTTTGATCTGGGGATGTTTCTGGCCGGATTGGTCGCGTACATCCTGTTGACCCGACACACGCTGCAAATGCGGATCCGTGATGCCGTATTGGCGGTCAACGTCATTTGGATTTTTTTGGGCATCAGCGGTGCATGGCCGTTTGTCCTCTCGGCCGACACAACTTTTGTGGACGGCTTCTTTGAAGCGGTGAGCGGCTATACCACGACCGGCGCCACCATTTTCGGCAATATCGAGGGACTACCGCATCATATTTTGCTGCTGCGGAGTTTGATGCACTGGCTGGGGGGTATGGGGATCATTGTGCTGGGAGTGGGGCTGTTTTCGCTGATCAACCCTACCGGTTCGATGGCCCTGTTCAAAGCCGAGGCAACCGGAAACAAGATCGAAAAATTCAGTGCCAAAATCCGCGATACAGCGCTGCGAATCTGGGGTGTGTATCTGATATTGACGCTGATCGATATGGCCCTGCTCCGGGGCGAGGGGATGAGCCTGTTTGATGCGGTGAACCATGCATTTTCAACTTTGTCAACCGGAGGATTTTCCACCAAAAATACTTCCATGGCCTACTGGCAGTACCATCCGGCAATTTTATGGACCACCACGGTGTTTATGATGTTGGCCGGCATTAACTTTTTGGCGCATCTGCGTGCCATTCAGGGAGATTTTAGCGGGTACCGGAGCGAGGAAGTGCGCTGGTACCTGATCGCGTTTGCCGTTTTGGGCGTTGCGCTGACCTGGTACCGCATCGATACGGCCGGCACGCCTTTGGGGTATACAGCGACCCATGCCTTTTTTTCCGTCGCATCGATCATGACCACAACAGGATTTGGCTCGATCAATTATGAACCCTGGGGCACCGGCGCGGTGGTCATTATTTTTCTGGCCATGGTGACCGGTGGCAATGCCGGATCAACGGCCGGTGGGTTCAAGGTGAGCCGCTATGTCGTGCTCATGAAAAACATTGGCTTTCAGGTACGGCGCCTCCTGCACCCCAAGGCGATCACATCGCTCTATGTGGACGGAAACCGCATCGGATACGATACATTGGGGATCATCACCGGCTTCGCACTCCTGTTTACGCTGAGCAATGTACTGCTGGCATTTTATCTCTATGCCCGCGGGTACGATCTGATGACCTCTCTGAGTGCCGCGATTGCCATTATCGGCAACATCGGACCGGGATTTTCCCGGGTGGGCGTGGTAGAGAATTATGCTTTTTTTACACCACTGGACAAAATGATTCTTGCAGGGGCGATGATTCTGGGCCGTTTGGAATTTTATACCGTGATTCTGTTATTTTCCCGGACATTCTGGAAGCGTTTCTAATCCCCTTGCCCCATATCAAGCCCCCCAAACAAAAAAAGTGATATGATAGACAAAATTTTTTTAGGAGCAGCGAATGCGGCATATATGGCTTGCCTTTTTTTTGGGGACGGTGGTATCGGTTTTTGCATCAGCACAGGGCAAACAACTGGACGGAAAAAAAGTATTCGAAGCATACTGCTGGGGGTGTCACCACCAGACGGCCGTGGCATTTGGTCCTCCTTTTAGCGCCATCGCAGCTCGGCGGGATGCGGCGACGATCCGTGCGATGATTACCGACCCCGCATCAGTTTATCAAACCCTCGGCTACCGCCGCAATGCCATGCCGAAACTCCAGCTCAACGCAGACGAGCTCCAGGCGATTACCGCCTATATCCTGCGTTATGCACCCAAAAACAAAGGAGGACAGCCGTAGTGTTCCGACTCTCCAATCTGCTCAAAAGTGTTGTCGAGGGCACCCCTTCGCGCGTCCTGGACGGCAGTATTGCAATCTGGAATTTTACCAACCGGTGCAACCTGAATTGTCTGCACTGCTACTCCCGGGCCGATTTGGATGCCCAGGATGCCCTGACAACCGAACGCATCATGGCCACCCTCCCCAAACTCAGAGCGCAGGGGATCAGGTTTCTCATCTTCTCCGGCGGAGAACCGCTGACGCGCAAGGATATTTTTGATATTGCCGAACGGTGTCATGCGCTGGGGATCATTACCTACCTCTCCACCAACGGGCTCTATGTCCAGCAGCGCAATGCACAGCAGATTCTCGACACGTTTGATTATGTCGGGATCAGCATCGACGGTTCACCCGATGTACACGATGCGTTTCGCGGTCTCAAGGGCGCGTTTGAGGCCTCCATGAAATCGGTCGATCTCCTCAACAGTTTCGGCCAGAAAAAAGTAGGCATCCGCTTTACCCTGACCAAAGACACGTACGATGATTTGGCGTTTATCTTTGCTTTGGCCGAAAAGCACCGGATCCCCAAAGTCTATATCTCCCACCTGGTGTACAGCGGCCGGGGGCTGGACAACCTCAAAATGGACATCACCCAGGAGCAGCGCATCCGGGCGGTGCACTTCATCTTGGACAAGGCGTTTGCGTATTATGAAAGCGGTCGGGAGATCGAGATTGTCACCGGCAATATGGAAATGGACGCACTCCTCTTTTTGGAGCGTTTCGGTGCGCGCTATCCGGAGCACCATGCCGAGATGCGTCGGCGGCTTGTCGCCTGGGGCGGCAACAGTGCCGGGCGCAAACTGCTGAACATTGACAGCGAAGGGTTCGTCAAGCCTGATCCGTTCTTTCCCGAAACAATCGGCAATATTCTGACACAGGATTTTGGCGATCTCTGGACCGACACGCCGGTGGCACTGCTCCAAAAGCTCAGAGCCCATCCGCGCCAACTGGGCGGCCAATGTTCCGACTGTCCCCATTTGGATATTTGCAACGGCGGTTCGCGCAGCCGAGCTTATGCGATTCACGGTGATCTGTGGGCAGAAGATCCGTCGTGTTATATCCATCAACAATGAAACCGATGCAGGGTGCCATTTCCAGTAGCCGCAAACGGGCCAAAAATACATACACACAACCAAAAAACACAAGGAGCATACATTCATGGGCAAAGTCTATCTGACGGGTGCCGGACCGGGCGACATTGATCTGCTGACCGTCAAGGCACTGCGGGTGATCCGCCAGGCCGATGTGATCATTTATGACCGCCTGGCCAACCCGGATATCCTCAATGAGGCCAAAACGGGCTGCGCATTTATTTATGTCGGCAAGGAGGATTCGCACCACACACTCCCCCAG
>CAZRUT010000047.1:0-7342 GCA_964603215.1 uncultured Nitratifractor sp. | reverse complement strand
TCGGGGGGATTACTGTGGCCAATGCCGTCACTTCCGTGCTGTTCGTCGCAATTCATTTTGTGCACCACCCCCCGCTGTGGGCGGTGGCGGTATGGGTCCCCTCACTGATTTTCGGCTATTTTCGGGATCGGTACGGCAGCGTGATGCCGGCTGTGGGATTGCATATGTTTTATAATCTTGTATTCTACTCCATGGTGGGCCGGTAAATATTTTGGCGGATTCTTGATCCGTATCACCCGCATTTTATCTACATTGCGGTAGGCTTATCCCAATCTTTTATCAAGGAAATATAATGTTGATAGATGGACACGGGCGTACGGTGGACTACCTGCGTATTTCCGTTACTGAGCGCTGCAATTTCCGATGCCAGTACTGCATGCCGGAAAAACCTTTTTCGTGGGTGCCCAAAGAAAATCTTTTATCGTTTGAGGAACTGTTCTCGTTTGTCAAAGTTGCCATCGATGAAGGCGTACGCAAAATTCGCCTCACGGGAGGGGAGCCTTTGCTGCGCGAGGGGCTCGATGCATTTGTGCGTATGATCCACGACTACAAACCTGATATTGACCTGGCATTGACCACCAATGGGTTTTTACTTCCCGGTGCGGCCCAAAAGCTCAAAGATGCCGGCCTCAAACGCCTCAACATTTCTCTCGATTCCCTCAAACCGGCCGTCGCGGCACAGATCGCTCAGAAAAACGTACTGGGCAATGTACTGAACGGTATCGACAAAGCCCAATCGGTAGGGCTGGGCGTCAAAATCAACATGGTACCGCTCAAGGGCATCAACGATGGCGAAATACTTGATATACTTGAATACTGCAGAGAGCGGTCCATCAAAATACGCTTCATCGAGTACATGGAAAACACCCATGCATCCGGCGATATTGAAGGGATGCACGGCAAAGAGATTTTGGAAGTGATCAAACAGCGGTACACGATTCACCAGCTTGGCCGCGAAGGTGCGAGCCCGTCCTTTAACTACAGCATCGAAGAAAACGGATACGAATTTGGCCTGATCGATCCCCACAAACACGATTTTTGTGAACACTGTAATCGGATACGCCTGACTGCAGAAGGGCACTTGATCCCCTGCCTCTATTTTGACGAAGCACAATCGATTGCCTCGGCTGTCAAGCAGGGCGCTATCGATGAAGCTACTGCCATACTCAAAAACGTCTTGGCCGACAAACCCAAAGAAAACCGCTGGAGTGAGGAGCAGCAGGACGCGGACATTTCCCAAAGGGCTTTTTACGAGACGGGAGGATAGGCAGCGAGCGGCTGCACAGCGTGTGGTCTTCCGACAGTGCTACCATCCTCCCCAGCAAGCGCCATCAGTCAAAGGAATCCTTTTGTTTTACCTTAGTGAACAATTTTTTTCGATCCAGGGAGAAGGGAAATATGCCGGAGTGCCATCGTATTTTCTTCGTACGGCCAGGTGCAATCTCGGCTGTCCGGGATTGGGTACTGCTTATGAGGTGGATGGCACAGTGCATTATGGGTGTGACACTTTTTTTGCCGTGGACAGCGGCTTTGCTCCATCATGGCAAAACGTTGATGATCATTTGGTGCTGATATCCGAGCTTGCAGCAGCATTTGATGCAATAGGCTATGATCCGCACGTGGTGATTACCGGCGGTGAACCGCTGCTCTATCATCGTGATCCGTCTTTTTATGCAGTGATCCAATGGCTTGTCGGGCGCGGTATCCGGATTACTTTTGAAACCAATGGAACGATCGCGATAAATTTTGAAGCATACCCGGCCTACAAAAACTGCACCTTTGCCCTTTCGATCAAACTTTCCAACTCAGGCGAGCCAAAATCAAAAAGAATCATTCCAAACGCCATCCAGGCCATTGCTGCCAATGCCCGTGAGTGCTTTTTGAAGTTTACCATTGACGACAAACTTATCGCAGGCAGTGCCGACAAAGAGATCAATGAAATCAGACAGATCATTCCGGATACCGAAGTATTCTGTATGCCGGTCGGTGAAAGCAGAGACACAATCTGGAGGAGTGATCAGGCGGCATTCGCGTTTTGCAAGAAGCACAACTATCGATACAGCGACCGATTGCATATACGGGTTTTTGATACCACCAAAGGCGTTTGACCGAAACGGCCATGGCGTCCATGGTGGCTGTGGTGGGCAGGGTCATACTCACTACCAGACCCCATTTGCTACTCGCAGTGGTGGTGTTTTTTCCAGAGTTCTTTATGGCCCATGGCGACGGCCCATTGGGGCGGCGTACAGTCTGTGGCATCTTTTTGGGCAGCAGCGGATTCAGAAGGGGCCGGTACGGTTGCGACGGAGGTCGGCGGAGATGCTGGCGTGGAGCTTCCGGCGATCATCTGCTCCAAACCGGATCGCTCTGCGGCGGTCATCTGCGAAGCTGTATCGGTGTATTTCCAGTGCACGAGGGCTTGATAGCTTCCGGCAAACAGCACCGCGTATGCTGTCAGCAAGGCTACTTTGGCCCATATGTTTCCCCGTTTGGGCGTCGGAGTATCACAAACGCCGCCGGGGCAGTTTTGTACATCAATGTGGAATTTCTGATACAGAAGACATCCCAGACAGATACCGAACACTGATTCGGTAAACAGCAGAATCAGGCACACCACACACGTGAGCATTCTCAGGGGGGAGAGGACCCCGAAAAGGATGAAATATCCCATCACTGCTCCCAAAATCAACCCCAGAACCCAGGCAAATTTCTTCGGTTTGGCTTCGACCCAGTCGGGGTGCTGATTGGCGACAAACAAAGAGCCCAGCACCATGTAGGGGGCATAAAGGGGATTGACCAATACCCGTATCCCAAATTCCAGCAGGAATGTCAGCGAAAAGAGCTCTGCCCAAAAAAGATTTTGCCGCATGATAAAGATCAAAAAACTGATGATCCCAAACAGAAACATGATCCCGGCACTTGCGCGCGCCGTCCGTTCGTTGAGTACCCGATAATCGTATCCGTCCACTGTTTCGCCAAATTGAAATCTGAATCCCATTGTGTCTCCTTCGGAATGTTTTCCGGCAGTTTAGGGGATGGATCTTAACGAAGATTAAGGAGTAGGTGTGTCAGGTTGGATCGTCGGCATTGCCGCCGGCAAAATAGTGGCCGTCGAAGCTTACCAGTGAATAGTTCCGCTCGCGTCCAAGGGCATCGACCAATCCGTCGATGGTCAAGAAACCGACCGAATCGGCTCCGATGTATGCGGCAATCTCTTCAGGTGTTTTGGTGTGGGAGATCAGTTCTTCGCGGGTAGGGGTGTCGATCCCGTACCGGCAGGGGTATTTGATTTCCGGAGCAGCGATGCGCATGTGTATTTCGGCTGCACCGGCCTTGCGCAACATTTTGACGATTTGGCGCGATGTAGTACCCCGCACCAGTGAATCGTCCACAATGGCCACCCGTTTGCCGCGGATCAAATGGCGAACAGGGGAGAGTTTGAGCCGTACTTTGAGGTCGCGGATTTTCTGCGTCGGCTCGATAAAGGTCCGACCGATGTAGTGGTTGCGGACGATGCCCATTTCAAATGGCACCCCCAGCCCTTCGGCATAGCCGCGTGCTGCCGCCACCCCACTGTCGGGCACAGGGATCACCAGATCAACCTCAGCCGGAGCATCTTTGGCCAGGTGCTTGCCGGTCTCGACACGCACTTCATAGACATTTTTGCCGTCGATAATGCTGTCGGGGCGGGAAAAGTAAATGTATTCAAAGGCGTCCGGACGGTAATCCGACGCAAACAGTTGCTCACTCTGCGGCTCTTTGCCTTCTTCGAACACCACCATCTCGCCCGGGGTGATGTCGCGGATAAATTCCGCCTCGACCAAATCGAGCGCAGCCGTTTCACTGGCCACAATGTAGCCGCCGTCCGGAAGGCGCCCCATACTCAAAGGACGGATACCGTACCGATCACGAATGACAAAAAGCTTGGAGCGGCTCTGAATCATCAGGTTGTACGCCCCTTCAAGGCGATACACGGCATCGCGTACCCGATCGATCAGATGACTTTCCTGACTTTTGGCAATAAAATGGATAATGTTTTCCGTATCCATATCGCTCTGAAAAATTGCCCCTTTTTCGATGAGCTTTTTGCGTTCGGAGCGTTTGTTGGTCAGGTTCCCGTTGTGGGCGATGGAAAGCTCTCCCAGTTTGTATCGAGCAAACAACGGCTGGGCATCATCGACCGACTCCCTGCCGGCCGTGGAGTAGCGATTGTGGCCGATGGCGCATGTTCCTTTAAGCTGACTCAGGTTGCCTTCATGAAAAACCGAGGTGACCAGACCGCGCTTTTTGCGCAGATGGATGCGGTGGCCGTCGGCCGTGCTGATACCGGTCGCTTCCTGGCCCCGATGCTGCATGGCAAACAGAGCATAGTAGGCTACTGTTGCTGCGTCGCTGCTGCCGTAGACCCCCACCACCGCACACATTGCCTATATCCCCAACACGTCGTTGATGCTGTAGAGGCCCGGATCCTGTCCTACGATCCACTGAACAGCACGAATTGCGCCCCGTGAAAACGTTTCGCGGCTTGTGGCGGTATGGGTCAGTTCGATGTATTCGCCGTCGTTGTAAAAACCCACCGTATGACGCCCTACAATGTCCCCACCGCGCAGTGCCATTACAGCGATCTCGTCCTGTGTGCGGGCGCCGATCTGCCCATCCCGACCGCTGACGCGCACTGCATCAAGATCAAGATCGCGTCCTTTGGCAGCAAACGCACCCAATGTCAATGCCGTACCGCTGGGCGCGTCAACTTTGTGGCGATGGTGCTGTTCGACAATCTCGATATCAAAATCCCGCAGAGTGGCCGAAACTTTTTCAACCAGTTGCTTGAGCAGTGCAATACCCTGCGACATATTCGATGCATACAGCACCGGCATGACCTTGGAAGCTTCCGTCAGAAGGTTCTGCTGGTGCTCACTGAATCCGGTGGTAGCAATGACCAGAGGTCTGGGGTTTTCCAGTGCCGTCTCCAACAGACTCTGGGTCGCAACCGGCGCAGAAAAATCAATCACCGCATCGCAACTGTCGAGAAATTTCACCATCGAGTTTGTCAACAACACCGACTCGGGAACCGGTGTAGTCAATTCATCAAATACATGCAGGACACTCAGCTCCAAACCTGCTTCTTCGAGAACATTATGGATCAGATGGGCGCCCATCCGGCCGGTCGATCCCAGGATGCCGATCCGGATCATCACTGCTGCTCGAGGACGTGTTCGAGGGCTTGCATGCCAGCAATAGCGCCGTCGCTGGCTGCGCAGACAACCTGTTTGGCTGCATCGACCCTCAGATCACCGGCCGCATACAGACCGGGGACGTCGGTGCGCATTTTGAGATCGACGATCACTTCGCCATTCTCAGTAGTGGCGCACAGGTAGCTGCCGTCTGCCTGGCGGAGAATATGGTTGTTGACATTATTGCCGACAAAGACAAAAACCCCCGGAACGTTCAGCGTACGGCTGGAGCCGTCCTTGAAGGCAATCTCCAGGCCATCCAGCCCCATCGGACCGCCGAATGCTTTGTCGATGGTGGCATTGAGGACGCATTCAATTTTGTCGTTGGCCTGGACCCGCTCAATGGTCGGAGGAGCCGCCCGGAACGCGTCGCGCCGGTGCACGAGATAAACTTTGGAGCAAATGTTCGCAAGATAAAGTGCTTCTTCGAGTGCTGTATCTCCGCCGCCGAGGACAGCGACCTCCTTGTTTTTGTAGAAAAAACCGTCGCAGGTTGCACAGGTGCTCACCCCACGGCCAAAAAATGCCTCTTCACCGTCAAATCCGGCGCGGCGCGGCGTGCTCCCGGTAGCAACCACAACCGTTTTGGCTTCCTGAATCTCATCCCGGTCGAGGTGGATGACAAAATGGTCCCCCTCACGGGTGACCCGCTTGACCTCTTTCATATCGTGCCTGAGGCCAAAATGCATGCACTGCTCGGGCCACGGCTCCATCAGATCCATTCCGGTCATTCCTTCGCGAAAGACCCCGGGGTAATTTTCGATTTCACTGCTCTGGGTAATCTGCCCGCCCGGCGCGCCCATCTCAAACATGGTAACATTTTTGAGTCCGCCGCGTGTCGCATAGAGTCCTGCGGTCAGTCCGGCCGGCCCGCCGCCGATAATGGCACAATCCAACATAAAAAACCTCCTGAATATCGTAAAAAATTGATCAAACAGATTATAGCGTAATCGGCTTGATGAAGGGTTCAGTTAAAACAAGAAAACGGGACACCGCAGTGTCCCATGTGGGAGAGAGAAAATTGAATTAGTCGAGCAGGGCTTTGAGCTTTTCTTCAAATACGCCCTTGCCGGCGGCGCCGATCATTTGGTCGGCCAGTTGGCCGTCTTTGAACCAGAGCATGGTGGGGATCGAGCGGATACCGAATTTGATTGCGATCTCCTGCTCTTCGTCGGTGTTAACCTTGGCGATGGTCGCGCGACCTTCGTATTCTTCGGCCAACTCTTCGACAACCGGAGCGATCATACGACACGGTGCACACCAGGGTGCCCAGAAGTCTACCATGGTTACGCCTTCGGCGATGGTTGCTTCAAAATTCTCGTTGGTCAGTTCAACATATTTTGCCATTGTGTCAATCCTTTTTGGAGTAAGTAGTTTTTGGAAATGCGATTATACACTCATTTCTCTGAGGGTTTATAGCATATCGGAGTAAATGTGTCAACTTTTTTTATTTTGTCCAAAATCTGCACGCAAAAAGAGAAAAAATGACCCATATTATCTCACATCGTTATGTTTTCAATAAGTTCTACTTCACCCCGACGCACCAGCAATGCATCGATACTGAACGGAGCATCAATATGGTGGGTTTTGAGGTAATAGTAGGTGGAGTGAATTACTTTGCGCAGTTTGGCCGGGGTGAGATTGTAGATGGGATCGAAGTCGCGCCCGGCGCTTTTGACTTCGATGAAATGCCACACCCCGTCACGGTGCGCAATGATATCAATTTCACCCAGTTTCCGGGCATAATAGTTCCGCTCCACAATCACAAATCCTGCTTCCGTCAAGAATCGCGTCGCCAATTCTTCGGCATCATTTCCAAACTGTTTCAGTAAATTTCGCTGCATCATGTTTCTCCTTGCCTGTCACATGAGCATGATAATATAAAAACAATAAAACGGATGAAAATATGACACATTGTTATTAGCGTGGCACCTATTGCGCTAATTTGTTATACCAAAACCCATCAATCCCTTCGGGCAAACCTCTCAATAAACAGAGATTTTTTTTCGCTAAGCAGACTTAATTCTTTTTCAAGTTTGCTGCTTAGCTCCTCTTTTTGTGCTCTTAGGTTTTGCAAAAATCTGATACGACGCTCCACAAAATAGAAA